>DASTLD010000181.1:0-11925 GCA_035715345.1 Longimicrobium sp. | reverse complement strand
GCCTCCGCGAGCGCCGCGTGCACGCGCGCGCCCCAGGCCTGCTCCTCTTCCGCGGCCAGGGCGGCCAGGCGCACCAGGCTGCGGCGCGCGCCGGCGGCCACGTGCGCCTCTGCCAGCGGCAGCAGCTCGTGGCGGATGCGGTTCCGGGCCGGGTCCAGCAGGGCGTTGGTGGGATCGGTGCGCCAGCGCAGCCGGTGGATGCGCGCGTAGGCGCGGACCTCGTTGCGCCAGAACGGGAGCAGCGGCCGCACGATCCCCCGCCCGTCGCGGGCGGGAATGCCGGCCAGCCCCGCGACGCCCGTCCCCCGCAGCACGCGGAACAGCACCGTCTCCGCCTGGTCGTCGGCGTGGTGCGCGGTGGCCACGTGCGTGGCGCCCGCCGCCTCCTTCGCGCGCAGCAGGAAGGCGTAGCGCGCCTCCCGCGCCTCCGCCTCCGTCGCGGGCGCCGTCTCCGCCCGCGCGGCGTGCAGCGGCACCTCCCAGCCGCGGCAGAGCCCCGCTACCCACCGCGCGTCCGCATCGCTCCCCGGGCGCATGGCGTGGTCGAAGTGCGCGGCCAGCATGCGCGGCCCGCCCGGCCCGGCCCCGAAGCGCAGCAGGTGCAGCAGCGCCACGGAATCGCATCCGCCGGACACGGCCACCAGCACGCGCGCGTCCGTGCCCGTCAGCCCCAGGGCCTCCAGGTTCTGGCGGAACCGCGCGGTGAAGGATCGGCGCCGGGTCATGGGAGAAAAGATGACTCACGCGGAGACGCAGAGACGCAGAGAACCGCAGAGGAGATCCCTCTTCTCCGTCTTTTCTCCGCGTCCTCTGCGTCTCTGCGTGAGAATGCGGTTGAAAAAGCTCGCCGCCCGGTGAGATGGGCGGCGAGCCGGGATTCGTCAGGTGGCCGCGCGCTCGCGTTTGGGCACCCCGTCCACCGGCGGGCGCCTGGCCGAGTTCACCGTCAGCTCGCAGCGCACGCCGCGCACCCCGTCCACGTCCCAGGCGTCGTCGGTGGCGTAGCGGACCTCGTCGTAGTCCGGCAGCTCGCCGCGCAGCGTGACCACCCCGTCCTTGACCTCCACCGTGATGGACTCCGCGTCCACCCAGGTGTCGTAGAACAGCGCCTCCTCCACCTCCTGCTTCAGCTCGCCGTCGGGACGCGTGCGGCTGCGCAGCCGCTGGTGGTAGGGGCCCAGCCCGTAGCGCGCCGGGCCGTGCAGCGGGCCCTCGCCCTCGCCGTCCTCGAAGTAGCCGCGGCCGTGGTCCATCTCCCCGCCGCCGCCCCCCAGGCCGGTGCGCGGCCGGAAGTCGCCCCCGTACTCGCCGCCGCGCGCGGGTCCCATCCCCCGCCCCATGCCCGGCCCCTGCGGCGGGCCGTGGCGGTGCCAGCCGGCATCGTAGTGCATCCCCGTCTCCCTCTCCCCTGGAACGGCCTGCAGGCCCGGAAATTCGAGCCCGCGTCAGGGCCGCAACAAGCGTTCCAGCCACGGCTCCGCCGCGTCCGCGGGCGGCCCCGGCGGCAGCGGGCGCCCGTGCGTCTGGTGGAGCACGCGGGCCAGGCGGTCCGGCCGGTCGGTGATGATGCCGTCCACGCCCCACGCCAGCAGCCGGCGCATGTCCGCCTCTTCGTCCACCGTCCAGACGTGCACGGCCAGGTTGTGCGCGTGCGCCTCCGCCACCCAGCGGGGGTTCAGCACCTGCCGCCCGCCGTTGCGCTCCGGCATCTGGTGCGCGTCCACGGTGGGGCGATGGAAGCGCGCCAGCCGCGCCAGGTGCAGCGCGTAGAAGGCGTAGAGCTGCTGCGCGCCCGCGCTGGTCGGCCCGGGATAGTCCGCCAGCCTGCGCCGGTTGCGCGCATCGCCCGCGGCCACGAGCACGCGGTGCTGGGCGTCGAGATCGTAGATGGCGGCGCGCACCGCGTCCTGCGCGCGGCCGTCCTTGATCTCCACGTTGACGCGCGCGTCCGGCAGCGCCTCCAGCACCTCGCGCAGCGTGGACAGGCGCACGCCCGTGCCGCGGAAGGGAAAGCTGCGGCCGCCGTCGGGCGTGAAGCGATGGCCGGCGTCGAGCCGGCGGATCTCGTCCAGGGAAAAGCGGGCGACGGGGCCGGCGCCGTCCGTGGTGCGGTCCACGGTGGCGTCGTGGATCACCACGGCCTCGCCGCAGCGCGTGGGCTGGACGTCGATCTCCAGCAGGTCGGCGCGCCACCAGTCCAGGGCGCGCCGGAAGGCGGTAAGCGTGTTCTCGGGGGCGAGGGCGGAGCCGCCGCGGTGGGCAATGAGCAGCGGCGCGCCGGCCAGGTAGCGGTGCCCGGGGCGGGCGCCGGGCGCGCGGCGGAAGGGGAGCACGGGCGGGCCGGGCGGGGAGCCCGGGCGCGTCAGCCCTGCGCCTCCAGCCGCTCCCGCTCGGCCGGGGACAGGCGGTACAGGCGGTACAGCACCAGGTCCACCAGGCGCGACGTCATGGCGCGCGCCCACACCAGCTTCTGCGAGTCCGCGCCGGCCTCCAGCTCCGCCGTGGCCTCGGCGAAGCGCTCGCCCAGGAAGCTCAGGATCTCCTCCACCGCGTCCGGGTGGGGGCGCGCGGGGGCCAGCGCGTCGTCCGGCACCTGGTCCACCAGCAGCCCCTCCACGTAGGCCAGGAAGCCGGGGAACACCATCTCCGTCAGGTGCCCGCCGGGGATGGCCTCCTCCGCGGTGAGCTCCTCCCACTCCAGCTCGTTCCAGTACAGCTCCTCCGCCTCGCGCCGCATGGACTCCAGGCGGTCCGCCGGGAGCGGCTCCGCGTGCGCGCCCACCACCTGCGCGGGGCGCATCAGCGCGCCGCAGATGCGCGTGCGCCGCTTCTCTACGTACGCCTGGCCGGTGCCGGCAAGCGCGTTCCTGCTCATGCGGGAGATGCTCCGGAGGACTGCTCGGGATGACCGGAAAACGGGCGGTCAACTTAGGCCGCGCCCCCGGCCCCCGCAACCCGCGGAAAGGAAGGAAAGATGCTGAAAAGCTCGCACCTACTCGGGGGCGCGGACGCGCTGCGCGGCCACCCGCCAGCGCATGCGGCCGGCCCACCCGCAGCGCGGGCACTGGCGGCTGGCGGCGCCGCCCATGCGGGCCAGGGCGCGGTCCAGCGCGGTGGCGCGCAGCGTCTGCTGGGTCACCGTGTGGCAGGCGGGGCAGTCCGGCGCGTACGGCAGCGCCGCCAGGTACTGCGCGGCAAAGAGGCTGGCGGCAACGGCCGCGACCACAGCGAGCCACACCAGCATTGCCACGCGCACCCCCTTGTGCCGCAAAGAGTTGGAGAGAAGGCCGCCGTCCGCGGCCGCCACGGGGCGGGTGCAACCTCCGTTCCGTTCGGCGGCGCACGGAGCTTGCGGTCTGCGCCGGGCCGTCGACGGACCGGGAAAGGAGGACGCGATGCGAGGATACGACCGGCACCTGCGCGCGCGGCGCGGCTACGACGCCGGGTACGGGCGCGAGCGGGCGTGGAGCGAGGACGTGGCCTACGGGCGCGCGGAGGGGATGGGCGGCGGCGGGCCGGGGCAGTTCGTGCCGCTGGGGTGGGACCCCATGATGCGCTGGGCGGGGTGGGACCCGCTGGCCGGCTTCGTCCCCTACCAGGACGCGCCGCCGGAGTGGGGATACGGCCTGCAGGACGACGTGCGCTACGACCACGAGTACTACCGCGGCGCGCGCGGCGGCTACGGCCGCGACCACTACCGCGGCTACGACCGCGACGTGCGCTTCGCCCGCGGGGCATACGACCGGGAGATGCGCCCGCGGGGCGGGTACGACCGCGACGTGCGCTTTGCCCGCGGCGGGTACGACCGGGAGATGCGCGTGCCGCCGCGGCAGAGCCCCACGTACGGGCGGGGCGGCGACCGCGCGGTGCGCGAGTGGGCGGCGCGGCAGGGGTACGGCGTGGAGGGAACCATCCAGCCGCGGCGGGGGCCGTGGCGCTGACGGAAACCACGGGAGCGGGAGGGATGATGGCGGACGAACGCAGCACGGACCCGGGCTTCGAGCCCGACGAGCTGGAGAACGACGACCCCATGGGCGAGCAGGCGTTTGCCGAGGGCGGCTTCGAGGACGCGCCGGGGGGCGGACCCGCCTTTGCCGCGCCGGGGCTGGTGGACGACGCGGACGACCGGCGCCCGGGCGGGCACGGGCAGAAGGTGGCGGGCGTGCCCGAGGACCGGCAGCGCGAGGTGAACACGCCCAGCGAGCAGCGCCCGGACTCCGAGGGCTACGTGGTGCGCGAGCGCGGCGGCGAGTCCAAGGGCCACCCCGACGTGGGCGGCACCCGGCCTGACTGAGAACTGCAGGTTACAGGGGACAGGTTACAGCCTTCGACTGCAGGTTACAGGGGACAGGGAACAGGGTACAGCCTGCAACGGCGGTGGCCCGTTCCCTGTCCCCTGTCGTTGCTGGCTGTCCCCTGTAACCTGTAACCTGTTCCCTTCGACTGCAGGTTACAAGGGACAGGGAACAGGGTACAGCCTGCAACGGCGGTGGCCCGCTCCCTGTCCCCTGTCGTTGCTGGCTGTCCCCTGTAACCTGTAACCTGTTCCGTTCAGTTCCCGCAGGCTGTCCCCTGTAACCTGTACCCTGTCCCCTGCCGTTGCCGAAGAAGCCGTTCGACGTCCACGCGGTCATGCGGCGCGTCGCGAAGGAGGTCGAGCCGCTGCCCAAGGCCGCGCTGTTCGAGCTGAGGGACCGCGGCTACGGGACGGCCTTCCAGCAGCTCGCGGGGTGCATGATCTCCGTGCGCACGCGCGACGAGGTGACGCTGCCCACCTCGCTGCGCCTGTTCGAGCGGGCGTCCACGCCGGCGCAGGTGGCGGCGCTGAGCGTGGACCAGATCGACGCGCTGATCCACGACTGCGCCTTCCACTACGGCAAGGCGCAGCAGATCCGTGAGATCGCGGTGCGCATCGTGGAGGAGCACGGCGGCGAGCTGCCCTGCGACGAGCGGGTGATGCTGGGCTTTCGCGGGATGGGCCCCAAGTGCACCAACCTGGTGATGGGAATCGCGTGCGGTCAGCCGCGCATCGGCGTGGACATCCACGTGCACCGCGTCACCAACCGCTGGGGATACGTGGCCGCTCCCACCCCCGAGGGCACCATGGCCGCGCTGGAGGCCGTGCTGCCGGAGAAGTACCGGGTGGAGATCAACCGCATCCTGGTGCCGTTCGGCAAGCACGTCTGCACGGGCCGCCTGCCGAAGTGCTCCACCTGCCCCGTCCTGGCCTACTGCCACCAGGTCGGCGTCACCGAGCACCGGTAGGCCCTCACCCTGCGTGCCCCGCGGCGCGCGACTGTCGTCGCGTCCGCGGGGCACGCTGTCCCTCTCCCACCAACTGCCGTGGGAGAGGGAGTACGCCGGTGCGCGTCGCGCCCTGCGGTGGTCGGGCCGCTCCCGTAGAGACGCCCCGCCGGGGCGGCTCTACCATGGGAATGCACGGTCCTGCGCCCCTCACGCGGCACCTTCCCGTTCAGTCGGCGAAGGCCGACTTCACGTTGTCGTTGCCGCGATTTCAATCGCCCGGCCGCGCCGGTCGCCGCATCCCTGCGCCGTACTCACCCTGCCACCGCGGCATTCTTCCCTACGCAGCCGCGCGCCGCGCCCACCGCCGCCGCGCGCGGGCCGCCTCGCGGAGCACCGCGCGCATGCCGCGCACGAGGGCGCCCACCTCCTGGATCACCAGCTCGTCACCCTCGCGGAGCAGCGCGGCCAGGATGTGCTTGCACACGCGCTCGCGCCACAGGTGGTCGCCGCAGTCGCAGCGCGGCAGCCAGGGCGGGCGCAGGTCCACGTAGTGCGGCTCGTATCCCCCGCTCACGAAGTAGCGCCCCCCGCCCAGCCGCCGCACCTGCAGGTCCAGGCAGCGCTCCAGCCGCCCCTCCTCGATGCCGCCCGCCGCGGCGAAGTCGATCATCCCCCCGCCTCTCGTCATCCACGCCTCCGGGTCGCCGTTTCCGATCCGATTCCCGACACGGATGATACACTCCAGGCGCAGGTGAGTTTCGTGTTTTGTTCGGGTATTTCGAACGGGCGCGGCGTGGACGAAGCGTGAAAAAGCCGCGCACCCGTGGGGGTGCGCGGTAGTTCGTTTGCGGACGGGCGGTGCTCAGTCCGGCCTGGTGTCGCGCTCGCCGCGCGGGTGGCCGTGGCCCTGGTTGACGGACGTGCCGGAGCGGTCCAGGTCGCGGTCCGTGCCGCGCGTGGCGCGCTCGGACGTGCCGAACTCCGCGCCGGTGTTGTCCGGGCCCGGATCGCCCTGCGGGGTGTTCCCCGTCGTCACGTTGCCCGGCCCCTGGTGTGAAGTCTTGAGATCCGACATCCAGCCCCTCCCTACGCTCGCGGTTCCAAGGCTGCTGCATCCCCCCCACATCCGCTGGCAAGTCGCGTTCCCGCAACAGGATAGTGCGCACCCGGCACGGAGGGGGCCGTGCCCGTTGTGGCGGCAAAGAGCACGAAGTTTGCTCAGTACGGCCGCTGCGGCGCGGAGGGGTGACAAGGGTGTTGCGCGCCCGCCGCGGACCGTTTACGTTCGGAGTGGAAGCACCCCGGGACGGCCCCGAGGGGCGGCGGACGCCGCCCCCGACAGACCCCGGGATCCGGCGAGAGGAGGTGGCCCTTGAAAATCTGCGACTGCTCTCGGATCCCGCCCGCGACGCTCCATCCGGAACGCCCTGCAGCCATGCTGCACGGGCGTTTTTCGTTTCCCCTGGTTCCACGGAGGAAGACATGCTCGATTCCGGGATGATCAACAAGATCCAGAAGGCACGGGACTACGCCTCGGAACCTGAGCGCATCCACTTCAACAAGCTCGAGGTGGATTTCGACGGCAAGAACGGGAACCACCAGGTCGGCTTCGACGACGGCCACTGGCACTGCGACTGCGACTACTTCCGCCATCACCGCACCTGCAGCCACACCATGGCCATGGAGCGCGTGCTGGGCGTGATGGCCCCGGCGGAGGCGCACTGAGGAGCGGACCCGTTCCACCCGTCCGGCCGGGCGCGGGCCGGAGCTGAAACGGCAGGTTACAGGGGACAGGGGACAGGTTACAGCCTGCGTGAGCGGGCGGACCGGTCCCCTGTCTGCGTTTCAACGGCAGGTTACAGGTTACAGGGGACAGGGTACAGCCTGCGAGAACGCGTGGACCCCTCCCCTGCGCCGGGCTATGGCCGGCTGTAACCTGTAACCTGTACCCTGTCCCCTGCTGTTTCCCCGTCCTCCCCGGGCAGCCCGTACCCCGGCGGGGGCAGGGGGCCGGGCGAGGCGGGGGCCTCCTCGGTGCGGAAGTAGGCCACCAGCTGCTCCAGCGCGGCCGCCTGCGAGGTCAGCTCCTGCGACATGGCCGCCATCTCCTGCGTGGACGCGGCCGTGTCCATGGCCACGCGCTCCACCTGCTCCATCGACTCCGCGATCTGCTCCACCGCCGCGGCCTGCTCCTGCGCGGTGGCGCTCACGCTGCCCACCAGGTCCGCCGTGCGGCGGATGCTGGGCACCATGGTGTCCAGCCGCTCGCGCAGCTCCACGGCCGCGCGGCGCGAGTCCTCCGTGATGCGGTCGATCTCGTCCGTGGTCACGCGGCAGCGCTCCGCCAGCTTGCGCACCTCCGCCGCCACCTCCGCGAAGCCGCGCCCGTTCTCGCCCGCGCGCGCGGCCTCCACCCCCGCCACCAGCGCCAGCGTGTTGGTCTGCGAGGCCAGGTCCTCGATCAGCGACACCTTGCCCTCGATCATGCGCATGGCGCGCACCGCCTCCGCCACGCTGCGGCCGATGGCCTCCGCCTCGCCCGCGGACCGCGTGGCCAGCGCCTCCATGTCGCGCGCGTGCCCGGCGGTGCGCCCGATGGCCCCGCCCAGCCGGCGCAGCTCCGCCGCGGTGCGCTCCACCCCCGCCGCCTGCTGCTCCGCCCCGTGCGCCAGCGCCTGGTTGGTGGCCGCGAGCTGGGCGGACGCCTCCGCCAGCGTCTCCGCCCCCGCGCGCACCTCGCCGATGGCGCCGGCCAACCGCTCCGACATGGCCCCGAACGCCAGCCCCAGCCCGTCCTCCGGCGAGCGGGGGCGCACCTCCGCCGTCAGCTCGCCCGCGGCGATGCGCGCGGCCACCGCGGCCAGGGCGCGCTCCGACTCCACCACCGTCTGCATGGCCTGCATCAGCAGCCCCACCTCGTCGCGCGAGCGCACCTGCACGTCCCGGCGCAGGTCGCCGCGCGCCAGCCGCTCCGCCACCCGCACCGCGTGGCGCAGGGCCCGCCCGATGACGGACACGGCGTGCGCCCCCTGCACGATGCCGCCCGTGAGGCCCACCAGGATGGAGAGGGCCACGAAGCGCATCAGCTTGCGCGAGCGCACGGCCGCGGCGGCGTACTCCTTGTGCGCCGCCTCCAGCTGCAGGTCCGACAGCCGGTTGATGGTGGCGGAGATGGGGTCGATCACCCGGTACATCTCCCCCACCACGTAGCGGTCCAGCGCGGCGCGGTCCGCCTCCGCCAGCACCTGCCGCAGGCGCGTGACCGACGAGTCCGCCGCCTGCATCTGCGGCACGACGCGCGCGATCAGCCGCTGCTCCTCCTGGCTGACGTACGAGGGCACGTAGGTGCGCCAGGTGGAGTCGATCCGCGCCGCGGCGGCGGTGACGCGCGCCAGCGCCTCCGGCAGGGTGAAGTTGCCGTTGCGCGCCTTGTGCGCCGCGTCCACGATGTCCACCGCGTAGAGGTCCGCCACCAGCTTGAGCTGGCGCAGCGGCACGATGCGGCTGGTGTACAGGTCGTCCATTGCCCGGGCCGTGCGGCGCGTGCCCAGCACCCCCAGGATGCCGGACAACGCCAGCAGCGTGGAGAGCGTGGCCACCAGCAGCGTCAGGCGGCCCTTGATGGTCAGGCTGGGGAGCTTCATCGCGGTTCGGCGGGCTCAGGGCGCCACGGTGGTGTCCGTGCTGATGTGCATGGTCTCGAAGATCTGCAGCGCCTCGCGGAACGCCTGCGGCTGCACGCTGAACTCGCCCCAGAGCGGGTGGTCCATCGCCACGATCAGGAAGATGAGGATGCCCAGCATGGCCCCCGCGAAGCAGCTCAGCACCACGTGCATGCCGAACGCGTCCGTGCGGAAGAAGAAGGCGAAGCCCATGGTGATGAGGCCGCCCAGCACCACCACCACCCAGGTGACGGCGCTCATCCCGCGCGTGCCCAGCAGCAGGCGGAGCTGGCGCGCCTCGGTGAAGGTGGCCGCCTGGTCCAGCACCAGCGGGTGCACCATCTGCTCGGCGTCGCTGCGCGCCTCGAAGGTGGTCAGCTCGTTGTTCAGGCGCTGGGCGGCCAGCTCGGTACGCGGGCTGCGGCTGCCGCGGCGCAGCGCCGGCCACTCGTCGCGGATCACGAAGTCGATGTAGTCGCGCACCACGCGGCGGATGTGGTCGCGCTCCTCCGCGCGGTACGGCTCCACGTTGCGGTAGATGCCGGAGAGCGCGTTGGCCTCCGACTGGATGGACGCCTCCACCGCCGCCACGCCGTTCCACGCCTCCACCGCGATCATGGCCAGCAGCACCGCGTACGCCACGCCCGCGATGGAGAGCATGGCCCCCACGCTGTCGTTGCTGGACGGCATGGCGTCCACCCAGCGGCGCGCCAGGAACAGCCCGCCCACCGTGTAGACCAGCCCGCTGCCGATCACCAGCGTTCCCAGCACCCACAGCGGGATCTCGTACAGCCAGATGGCGGACATGCGCGGCGTGTGCGGGGGCGGGGACGGGAGGGAGACGGCCGTCCGAGCCGGCGGCCGGTCCGAGGGTAATCCGCCCGCGCAGGCGCGTCAATCGGCTCGAAACACACTTTCCCCGTGTTTACGCCAACTCCTTGAAGGTTCGCACAGTTGCGGGCGCGGCCGACCACGGGGCGGACGAGGAGAAAATCGAAAAACCAGGGGGGATGACGGACGCCCCGCCCCGAGCGGTTCGGGGCGGGGCGTCGTTCGCCGTGGCGATGGGTTCTACCGGCGTCCCAGGTTCACGAGCACCAGGTCCGCGCGGCCGTCGCGGTTGTAGTCCGCCATCTCGGCCAGCGGCGTGGAGCCGGAGTAGAGCTGCAGCACCACCGGGCCGGAGCCGTAGCTGACCCAGCGGCCGGCCACGGGCCCGCTGACGCCGTAGAGCATGCGTCCCAGCACCACGCTGCCCAGCACGTCCGCCAGCCCGCCGCGGTCCAGCGTGCCGGTGCGCCGCGAGGTGCGGAAGCGCACGTCGTTCCAGCCGGCGCGGCTCCACGCCCCGCTGCCCAGCCCGAAGCCCTTGTCCAGGCACCACTGCCGCCCGAACTGCGGGTGGCCGGCGCCGGAGCGGCAGAAGCTGGGCCCCTCGCCGTTGCGCCCGCGCGAGGCCACGCGCGGCAGCGTGCCCAGGCGGCTGCGACGGTCCGTCCAGCGGACGCCGGTCTCCGTGCGCCGCGCCGTGCTGCGGGTGGTGGCGCGGGTCTCCGTGCGGCGGGTCGTCGCGCGCGTCTCGGTGCGCGTGCCGGAGCGCGTGGTGGCGCGGGCGCTGCCGCGGCCGGAGCCGTCGTTGCGGCGCTCGGCGCGCGGGCGCTCGGAGCGGCCGCGGCTCGTGGCCGGGGCGGCCGTCTCGCGGCGGCCCTGTCCGCTGCCGCGGGCGTGCTGGCCGTGTCCGGAGCCCTGCCCGTGCGACTGCCCGTGCGCCTCGTCGCGCTTGCCGCCGCCCTTGCCCTGCTGCGCCGCCGCCTCGGGAACCGCCGCCATGGCCAGCCCCAAGCCCAGCGCCAGCGGCAGAATCATCTTCTTCATCCCCGTCTCCTTCCACTGGAAAGCCGTCGCCGGGCACCCGGTGGGCACCCGCGCAACCCCGTCCTAGCAAAGCGTTTGCCATCGCGCGCGGAGAACAGAAAGAATCACGCAGAGACGCAGAAACGCAGAGGACGCGGAGATGAAGTTCTCCGCGTCCTCTGCGTCTCTGCGTGAGCCCCCGGTGCGTCAGGCCTGGTCGGGGAAGGTCTCCATGAGCTGCTTGATGCGCGCCAGGAACTGGTCGCCGTCGGCGCCGTTGACCAGGCGGTGGTCGTAGCGCAGCGAGATGTAGCCGCGCTTGCGGGGAACGATGGCGTGGTTGCCGAACTCGTCCGTGATCACCGCCGGCCGCATCTCCACGCCGCCCACGCCCAGGATGGCCACCTGCGGCTGGCTGATGATGGGGAAGCCGATCGTCGTGCCGAAGATGCCCGGGTTGGTGATGGTGAATGTGCCGCCCTGGATCTCTTCCGGCTTGAGCTGCTTGCTGCGCGCGCGGGTGGCCATGTCGTTGATGCGCCTGGCCAGCCCCACCAGCGACAGATCGTCCGCGTTCTTCACCACCGGCACGATGAGCCCGTTGTCGAGCGCCACCGCGATGCCGAGGTTGACGTCCGCGCGGTAGATGACCTGGTGGTCGCCGTAGCTGGCGTTGACCTTGGGGTGCTCGCGCAGCGCGCGCGCCACCGCCCACGCGATGAAGTGCGTGTAGGTGATCTTGGCGCCCTGCTGCTCCCACACCGCCCTGTTGAGCTTGCGGAGCTGGTCGATGCGGCTGTAGTCGACCTCGAAGTACGAGTGCACGTGCGGGCTGATGCGCCGCGACGACACCATGTTGTTGGCGATGATCTGCGTCATCCGGCTGGCCGGCTCGACGCGGTCGTTCGGGCCCGCCTGGATGGCGGGGTGGTGGGGCTGCCCGTAGAACTCGTCCCACGGGAAGGCGCCGGCGTAGGCGGGCTGCGCCGGGCGCTGGGCCGGCGGCTGCGCGGCCGGCGCCGCGGCGGGCGCGGCCTTGCGCTCCTCCACGAAGCGCAGGATGTCCTCCTTGGTCACGCGGCCGTTGCGGCCGGTGCCGGGCACCTGCCCCACCTCCACGCCGTGCTCCGCGGCGATCTTGCGCACCAGCGGCGAGGACTTC
>DASTLD010000180.1:0-4343 GCA_035715345.1 Longimicrobium sp. | reverse complement strand
CTCGCGCTTCTCGTGGATGGTGGTCAGCAGCGGCGGCGCGTGCTCGGGGCGGACCACGCGCAGGGGGTGGGGATGGAAGGTGACCAGGATGCTGCGCCCGCCGGTGGCGTCCGCGCGGCGGCAGATCTCCTGGAGCACCTCCCAGTGCCCGAGGTGCACGCCGTCGAAGGTGCCCACGGTCACGATGGCCGGGCGCCCGTCGCGCGGCAGCGCCGGCGGCAGCGACGGGTCGATGGCGAACGGGGCGTCGTTGTCGCGGCGCGGCGTCACGCGGCCTCCACGAACACCTTGCGCGGCCGCGCCACGTCCCCCGTACGCTGCCCGATGGCCAGCAGCTCGCCCGCGGCGGACACCATCGCCAGCGGCGCCGCCTCCGGCGTATCGCCCGCCGCCGGGACGCCGCGGCCGTGGCGCAGGTCCGCGATGCCCGCGTCGTCCACCACCAGCCGCGGCAGGTGCGACACGGCGTCGGCGGGCCCGATCATGGCCGCGCGCACGCGGTCCTCGTCGCCCAGCGCGTCCATGGGCACCGCGCGCTCCGCGTCGTGCGCGCCGATGCGGGTGCGGCGCAGCGTGCGCAGGTGCCCACCCACGCCGAGCGCATCGCCCACGTCGCGGGCGATGGCGCGGATGTAGGTGCCGCTGCCGCACTCCACGTCGAACACCACGTCGGGGAGGTCAACGGAGACGACGCGGATGGCGTGGATGGTGACGGTGGCGGGCTTGCGTTCCACCTCCCCGCCCCGCCGCGCGACGGCGTACATCCGCTCCCCCTCCACCTTCTTGGCGGAGTACGCCGGCGGCACCTGCTCGATCGTCCCGACCTGCGAGGCGAGCGCACCTTCGATGGCCTCGCGCGACAGCCCGCGCCACGCGTCCGATTCGGAGACCACCGTGCCGGTGAGGTCGTCCGTGTCCGTCGCCTGGCCCAGGCGCATGGTGGCGCGGTAGGTCTTGGGGAGCGGGGTGATGAACTCGGCCAGGCGCGTGGCCTTGCCGACGCAGACCAGCAGCAGGCCGGAGGCGAAAGGGTCCAGCGTGCCGGTGTGACCCACCTCGCGGGTGCGCAGGGCGCGGCGAACGGCCGCCACCGCGTCGTGCGAGGTGGGGCCCTCGGGCTTGTCGACGGGGAGAACGCCGGTCACTCCGCCCCGCCGTCCTTTTCCCGGTCGCCGTCCTCCGCGCCGTCCCCGTCCCGCGAGGGTCCGCTGGGGAGCGCCTGGCGCAGGAGCTCCTCGATGCGCTGCGCCTCGGCGAGCACGCGGTCCTGCTCGAAGTGCAGCTCGGGGATGCGGCGCATGTGCAGGCGCTGGCCCAGGGCCTTGCGGATGAAGGGCGCCGCGCTGCGCAGCCCCACCAGCGCCTCTTCCTGCTCCGCCGGATCGCCCAGCGCGGTGAAGTAGACCTTGGCGTGGTCCAGCTCCGGCGACGTCTGCACGGCCGTGATGGTGACCACGCCGACGCGCGGGTCGCGCACCTCGTCGCGGACGAGCAGCGCGACCTCCTGCTTGAGCTGCTCGTTGATGCGGTCCGTGCGCCTGAACTTGGGCATATCTTCCGGAAGAGAAAAAGGTTACAGGGGACAGGTTACAGGGGACGGCGGGCAACAGCAATGCCGTCCCGCGCGGCGGAAGGCAGGCTGTAACCTGTCCCCTGTACCCTGTAACCTGCCGTTGTCAGTAGAAGGTCGTGTACGAGTCGATGATGCGCGCGCGGCCCTCCGCCTGCACCATCTCGTCGGCGGAGGAAAGGACCGACTGGGCGTGCTTGCGGTCGTTGGAGACCACGCAGACGGCGATCTCCGCGCGCTGCAGCAGGTCCTGGTGCGCCGTCTCCGCCGCGGAGACGTTGAAGCGCGCGTGCAGCCGGTCCTTGAGCCCCTTGACCACCGCGCGCTTGTCCTTGAGCGACGCGCACCCGGGCACGTGGAGCTCCCACACCACGAGGCCGACGACCATCTCCCGCTCCGTTTTCACGGTGAAAAGCGACAGCCAGCGGCCGCACCGCGACCGCTGGCTGAAGATGAACTGCAGGGGACAGGGGATAGGTTACAGGTTACAGCCTGCAACCGCGCTGAACCGGCTGGCTGTAACCTGTTCCCTGTAACCTGTAACCTAGCTGTTCCGCTCGCGCTCCGCGTCGGCGGCCGCGCTCACCAGCGTGCGGGCCACCTCCTCCACCCGGTAGCACTCCAGGACGTCGCCCACCTTGACGTCGTTGAAGTTGTGGATGTTCAGGCCGCACTCGAAGCCCTCGCGGACCTCGCGCGCGTCGTCCTTGAAGCGCTTGAGGCTGCCCAGCTCGCCCTCGTACACCTGCACGGCGTCCCGCACCACGCGGATCTTGCCGCGCCGGTCCAGCACGCCGCTGGTGACCATGCAGCCGGCCACCGTGCCCACGCGCGGCACCTTGAAGAGCTGGCGGACCTCCGCCGTGCCCAGCATGACCTCGCGCTCCTCCGGGGAGAGCAGGCCTTCCATCGCCGAGCGGACCTCTTCCACCGCCTCGTAGATGATGTTGTACAGGCGGATGTCCACGTCCTCGCGCTCGGCCACGCCCCGCGCCTCGCCCGTGGGCCGCACGTGGAAGCCGATGACGATGGCGCCGGAGGTGGACGCCAGCAGCACGTCGCTCTCGTTGATGGCGCCCACGCCGCGGTGGATGACCTGCACGCGCACCTCGCCCGTGGAAAGCTGCTCCAGCGAGTCGCTGAGCGCCTGCACGGAGCCGTCCACGTCGCCCTTGATGACCAGGTTGAGCTGCGCCTGCTCGCCCTTGGCCAGCATCTTCGAGAGGTCCGTCAGCTTGACGCCGCGGCTCTTGATGCGCATGCGCTTCTCGCGCTCCAGCCGCTGGCGCGTCTGCGCGATCTCCGCCGCGCGGTCCGCCTCCATGCACACCAGCTGGTCGCCGGCGCCGGGCACGCCCGCCAGGCCCAGGATCTGGACCGGCACCGCCGGCCCCGCCTCCTGCACCGGCCGGTTGCGCTCGTCGAGCATGGCGCGGATGCGGCCCGCGTACATGCCGCAGACCACGTGGTCGCCCACGCGCAGGGTGCCGTTGGTCACCAGCACCGTGGCCACCGGGCCCTTGCCCACGTCCAGCTGCGCCTCGATGACCACGCCCACCGCCTCGCGGTCGGGGTTGGCCTTGAGGTCCAGCACCTCCGCCTGCAGCAGCACCTTCTCCAGCAGGTCGTCGATGCCCATGCCCTTCTTGGCGCTGACGTCGGCGCTCATCACGTCGCCGCCGAAGTCCTCCAGCACCACCCCGTGCTGCAGCAGGTCCTGCTTGACCTTCATGGGGTTGGCGTCCGGCAGGTCCACCTTGTTGACCGCCACCACCAGCGGCACGCCGGCGTTGCGGGCGTGGCTGATGGCCTCGATGGTCTGCGGCATGACCGAGTCGTCCGCCGCCACCACCAGGATGACCACGTCCGTGACCTCCGCGCCGCGGGCGCGCATGGCCGTGAACGCGGCGTGGCCGGGCGTGTCCAGGAAGCTGATGCTGCGCCCGTCGCCGAGCCGCACGTGGTAGGCGCCGATGTGCTGCGTGATGCCGCCCGCCTCGCCCGCGATGACGTTGGTCTTGCGGACGTAGTCCAGCAGCGACGTCTTGCCGTGGTCCACGTGGCCCATGACGGTGACCACCGGGGGCCGCGGCTTGAGGTCCTCCGCCGCGTCCTCCTCCACCGCGTGCTCCATGTCGGCGCCGTACTCCTCCTCGCGCACCGCCTGGAAGCCGAACTCGTCCAGCAGCAGCTCGATCTGGTCGAAGTCCAGCCGCTGGTTGATGGTCACCATCAGCCCCAGGTTCTTGAACGCGGAGCCGATCAGCTGCGAGGCCGGCACGTCGATGAGCTCGGAGAGCTCCGCGACGGTCAGGAACTCGTTGACGCGCACCTGCGTGGCCTCTTCCGCGCGGCGCCGCTGGATCTCCTCCTCGCGGCGCTCCGCCTGCGACGGCCCCTGGTCGCGCTGGCCGCGGCGCTTCTTGCGCCCGCCGCCGCTCTCCATGGCCGCCATGGTCTTGCGGAAGTTCTCGTCGACCGCCCCCTGGTCGACCGAGCCCCGGCCCTTCTTGCCCTTCTTGCGGTCCTTCTTGCCACCCGCGCCGGCGCCGGCACCCGCGCCGGCCGGGCGCGCTCCGCCGCCCATGCCGCCGCCGGACGGCCTGCCGCCGCCGTCGTCGCCGGGGCGGCCGCCGAACGACTGGGTGCGCGCGGGCGGCCCCGGGGGCGCCATGCTGCGCGCCGAGCGCGGCACGAACTCCGGGGGACGCGCGGGGCGCGGCGGCTCGCCGCCGGCCGGGGCGCCGCCCTCGGGGCGGGCCGGGCGCGGCGG
>DASTLD010000179.1:0-4119 GCA_035715345.1 Longimicrobium sp. | reverse complement strand
GTCCAGCAGGTCGTCCAGCATCTGGTAGACGAGGCCCAGCCGCACGCCCAGGTCGCGCACGGCGTAGGCGTCCGCGTGGCCGGCCAGCAGCGGGCCCGCCGCCGCCGCGCACCCCAGCAGCGCCCCCGCCTTCGCGCGGCTGATGCGCTCGCACGCCTCCGCGTCCAGGCGCCGGCCCGCCGCGCGCCCCTGCTCCACCTCGCCCGCGATGGTGCGCTCCACCGCGTCCGCGTAGGCCTGCACGAAGGCCAGGCTGCCCGTGCGCGCGGCCAGGCGGTATCCCCACGCCAGCAGGTGGTCGCCCAGCACCAGCGCCGGGCCCACGCCGGACGCGGCGGCCGCGGTCTGGCGCCCGCGGCGCACGCCGGCGCCGTCCACGATGTCGTCGTGCACCAGCGACGCCTCGTGGGCGAGCTGCACGGCCAGCGCGGCGCAGGCCAGCGGCTCGCCGCCGCCGATGCCCAGCGCCTCCGCCGCGGCAAAGGCCAGCACCGGGCGGATGAGCTGGCCGTCCAGCGCCAGCGGCGGCATGCCCTCCGCCGCGCAGGCGGCGGCCAGCGGCGCCAGCGCGTCGCGCGCCCGCTCCCGCGCGTCCGCCAGCGCGTCCCGGGCCAGGGCCGGCGCGCTCACGCCAGCGCCTCCGCGCGCGCGGCGGACTTCATCGCCCGCAGCCGCATCGCCATCCCCGCCACGGCCAGCGCGCCGAGCGTGGCGGCCAGCGCGCCCCACATCCCCCGCGCGGCGATCATCCCCACCGGCAGCAGCAGGTTGGCGCCGTAGAAGAGCGCCATCCACCGCACCGGCAGACGCGCGATCCACGCGTCCGCCCGCAGCAGCGCCAGCGCGGCCATCAACGCCAGTCCCGTCACGTACCACCCCGCCAGGTTCAGCAGCGGCATGCCGTAGTACGGCCCCGGCTGGCCCCACACCCAGTAGCGGGTGGCGTGGCTCATGGCGGGGTCCAGGCTCAGGTCCCACCCCACCAGCACCAGCGACGCCAGCAGCACGCGCGCGGCGCCGCGCCCCGCGCCGGGCAGGGCGTGGCGGGCCAGCGCGTACGACGGCACCGCCATGAAGAACCAGGAGAGGGGGATGAGGGCGGGGACCAGGCCGAACCAGCGCGTGCCCAGCGCCTCCGTGTAGCGGTAGTCGCCGAAGGGGATGCCGGCGGAGGTGCCCAGCAGCTCGCTGCCCAGGCTGAGGGCGTACAGCGCCGCGAAGGCGGGCAGCCAGCGCAGCCCCGCGCGCCGCACCAGCAGCAGGGCCAGCACCGCGCCCGCCAGCACGATCTGCGCGCGCGCAAAGAAGGTGAAGGCGACGGCGTAGACGCCCGCCGCGTCCGGGTAGCGCACCAGCAGCCCCGGGTGCAGCCCGAAGCTGGCGTACCCGGCCAGCGCCGCCAGGGTGAACAGGTAGAGCACGGCCAGCGCCGCGTCCGCCACCCGGTCCCGCTCCCTCGGTTCCCGCTCGTCCCGCATCCCCGCTCCCGCCGGTGAATCGGTTCCCGCGGCTGTCTCAGCCTTGTCCAAGCCTAGCAGTGATGTACAAGGATTGTCAAGAGTTTAAAATCCGGTTAGGTTGGACGGGTGATGAACAGCGAGGCAGACCCGGGGACCGGCGCGGCCGGCCTGCACCCCATCGGCGTGGCGGCGCGGCGCAGCGGCGTGGCGGAGCACCTGCTGCGCGCGTGGGAGCGCCGCTACGCCGCGGTGCGCCCGGTGCGCGGGCTGGACGGCGCGCGGCTGTACACGGACGCGGACGTGGAGCGGCTGCGCCTGCTGCGCCTGGCCGCCGCCGCGGGGCGCCCCATCGGGCGGCTGGCGGCGCTGCCCGACGCGGAGCTGGCCGCGCTGGTGCAGGGCGACGGCGCCGCGCCCTCCCCCGCCCCGCGCACGGGCGTCGGGCGCGCGGCGGCGCTGGTGGACGCGGCGCTGGACGCCACGCGGGGGCTGGACGGCGCCGCCGCGCAGCGCGAGATGCGGCGCGCGGCCGTGTCGCTGTCGCCGGGGGACTTCGTGGAACACTTCGCGGTGCCGCTGCTGCGCCGCACCGGCGAGCTGTGGGCGGACGGCGAGATCACCGCCGCGCACGAGCACGTGGCGTCCGCCGCGCTGCGCGGGGTGCTGGCCTGGCTGCTGGACGCCTTCCACGCCCCCGCGGAGGCGCCGCTGCTCGTCGCGGGCACCCCGGCCGGGCACGCGCATGAGTTCGGCGCCATGCTGGCCTGCGTCACGGCCGGCGACGAGGGATGGCGCACGCTCTACCTGGGTCCGGACCTGCCCGCGCGGGACCTCGCCGCGGCGGCGGTGGGCGCCGAGGCAGCCGCCGTCGCGATCAGCGCGCTCCTTCCCCGCGACGCGGCGGCGACGGCGCGCGAGGTGGCGGCGCTGCGGCGGGCGCTGCCGGCGGCCACGCACCTGGTGCTGGGCGGCGCCGCGCTGGACGCGGAGGCGGGGTACGCGGCGCGCGGCACCACGCGCGCGCGGGACTACACGGAGCTGCGGAGCGTGCTGCGGGCGCTGGCGCGGGGCCGCGGCGCACCGGCGGAGGGGCGATGAAGGCGGAGCGGGCGGTGGTGATCGGCAGCGGCTTCGGCGGCCTGGCCGCGGCCGTGCGCCTGCGGGCCATGGGATACGCGGTGACCGTGCTGGAGGCGCTGGACCAGCCCGGCGGCCGCGCGCGCGTCTTCCGGCGCGACGGCTTCACCTTCGACGCGGGGCCCACGGTCATCACCGCGCCGTACCTGCTGGACGAGCTGTTCGCCCTCGCCGGCCGCGACATGCGCGACTACCTGGAGCTGATGCCGGTGGATCCCTTCTACCGCATCCTCTTTCCCGACGGCAGCCGCTTCGACTACGTGGGCGACGAGGAGCGGCTGCTGGCGCAGATCGCCGCGCTCTCCCCGCGCGACGTGGACGGCTACCGGCGCCTGGCCGCGCACGCCGGGCGCATCTTCGACGTCGGCTACACGCGGCTGGCCGACAGGCCGTTCGACCGCCCCGCGGACATGCTGCGGGTGATTCCGCAGATGATCCGCCTGGGCAGCCACCGCACGGTGTACGGGCTGGTGTCGAAGTACATCCGCGACGAGCGGCTGCGGCGGGCGTTCAGCTTCGAGCCGCTGCTGGTGGGCGGCAACCCGTTCACCACCACCTCCATCTACCTCCTGATCCACTGGCTGGAGCGCAAGTGGGGGGTGCACTTCGCGCGCGGCGGCACCACCTCCATCGTTCACGCGCTGGTGCGGCTGCTGGGGGAGATGGGGGCCGAGGTGCGGATGGACTCGCCCGTGGCGGAGATCGTCGTGCGTAGCGGGCGCGCGGCGGGGGTGGTGATGGAGGACGGGACCCGGCTTGCCGCGGACCTCGTCGTCAGCAACGGAGACCCGACCTGGACGTACCAGCGGATGGTCGCGCCCGCGTACCGGCGGCGGCACGCGGACCGCGCGCTGCTGCGCCGGCGGCAGAGCATGAGCCTGTTCGTCGCCTACTTCGGCGCCCGCCGGACGTATCCCGAGCTGGCGCACCACACCATCGTCCTGGGCGACCGCTACGAGGGGCTGCTGACGGACATCTTCCGGCGCCGCGTGCTGGCGGACGACTTCTCGCTCTACCTGCATGCGCCCACGCGCAGCGACCCCGCGCTGGCGCCCTCGGGGCACGAGGCGTTCTACGTCCTGAGTCCCGTGCCCAACAACCGCTCCGGCGTGGACTGGGATTTCGCGGCGGCGCCGTACTTCGCCCGCATCGTGGAGCACCTGGAGCGGCGCCTGCTGCCGGGCCTGGGCGACGCGGTCGTGAGCCCGTCGTTCCTGACGCCGTACGACTTCGAGCACACGCTGCGCACCACGGACGGGGCCGCGTTCGGGCTGGAGCCGGTACTGCGCCAGTCCGCGTACTTCCGCTACCACAACCGCTCGGAGGACGTGGCGGGCCTCTACTTCGTGGGCGCCGGCACGCACCCGGGCGGCGGCGTGCCCGGCGTGCTCAACTCCGCCAAGGTGCTCGAGCGCGTCGTCCCCCGCCCCGCGCACCCGCTCCCGCTGCCGAGCCTGGTGCCCGCCTGAACAGCAACAGCATCACGCAGAGGACGCGGAGGTTGAAAAGAGAGGACGCAGAG
>DASTLD010000178.1:0-16064 GCA_035715345.1 Longimicrobium sp. | reverse complement strand
CGCGCCGGCCGCGCCGGCCGCGCCGGGCGGCCCGGCCGGCGCGGCGGGGCGGGTCAGCAGGCCGGGACCATCTCGTCGGCCGCGGCCGCCGGGTAGTGGCTCGGCGGGCAGTCGCACTCCGTGTAGTAGCACGACCACTCGCCGCAGGAGCCGCCGCACGAGTACTCGCCGTTGCAGCTGTTGCCCCAGCCGCCCGGGCAGGTGTAGTCGTTGTGGCAGGTGCCCCTGCAGGTGTACGCGTCGTAGCACGTGTAGCCGCAGGTGTACGCGCCGTCGCAGGTGCCTCCGCAGCTCTGGCAGCAGGTGCAGCAGCAGCAACAGCAGCAGCAGTAGCAGCAGTACGCCTGCGCGGCGTGCACCGTCCCACGCTCGCCGGCCGCGCCGTCCGTCGCGAACGACTCCACCCGCAGGTCGTCGAGGTCCAGCGTCAGCTTTCTCATGGTCGTCCCTTTCCGGGGTGAGAAGGCGGGTAGACCCCGGGCGGGTTCAGGCGACGCGGCCGCCGCGGGCCGTACCCCGCCCGGGCGCGATCACAGCGGCTCCACCGGGCAGCCGGCGGACGGGTCGTTCCCGTAGGTGCAGTACTTCTGGCAGGTATCCAGGCAGTCGGAGTAGTTGCACGACTCGTAGCAACTGTCATGGCAGGTGTTGCACGACGCCGGGCACGTCTGGTCGCACGACGGCCACCCCCAGCAGGTCTCCCAGCAGCTATCCATGCCGGGGCAGGAATACTGGCCGTAGCAGGTGCCGCCGCAGCTCCCGCCGCAGGTGCAGCAGCAGCAGCAGCAGCAGCAGTAGCAGCAGTACGCCTGGGCGGCGTGCACCGTGCCGCGCGCCTCGACCTCGCCGTCGGTGGCGAACGACTCCACCCGCAGGTCGTCCAGGTTCAGGTTCAGCTTCTTCATGGTCGTCCCTCCTCTGCGTGTGGGGCGGGGTGGTCGGCGGCTTCCCCGCCGGCCAGCTCCCGCGAGTAGGCCCGGCGGCGCCGGGCGTGGTCAGCAGGCCGTGATGCGGTCGTCGGCCGCGGCCGCCGGGTAGTAGCTCGGGCAGTCGCACTCCGAGTAGTTGCACGACCAATAACACGAGTCGCGGCTGCCCTGGCAGCTCGCGTCGCAGCGGGGGTGCGCCCGAGCGGCACCGGCCTAGACGCAATCGAAGCACGGCGTCCTGACACAGTCCGTCACGTAGCAGGTGGGGTTGCAGGTCTGGTTGGGGACGCAGGTGGGGTCATTGTTACACGTCTCCCGCTCCGGGCACGCCGTGGGCGGATAGTCGGACATCTCCGCACCTTGCGCCGCGTGCACGGTGCCCCGCTCGTCCACGTCCGCGGCGGTGTCGAACGACTCCACGTCGAGTACGTCGAGGTTCAGCTTCATCATGAACCGACCCCTTTCTCATCCGAGGGGAGGGGAGTAAAGGCGCGTGGAGCGCCGTGGGTCCGTGCGCCACGGACCCACGGACTCGCCGCGTCACGGCTGCTGGATCTCCGGGCCGCAGTAACCGCACGACCAGCCACACGACCCGCCGCACGAGTCGTAGCACGTGCCGTAGCACGCGGAGTAGTCGCAGGTGTTTCCGCAGCTCGGGTAGCCGGGGTGCGAGGGACTGGTGTCGCAGGTGGCCTGGCAGGGCTGCGTGTAGCCGGTGCAGCAGCACGAGCAGCCGCACTGGTCGTGGGCGTGCACGGTGCCGCGCTCTTCCGCCTCTTGTTCCGTGGTGCGGAACGACTCGATCCGCAGGTCGTCCAGGTCCAGGGTCAGCTTCTTCATGGTCGTCCCTCTTCGTGGGGTGATGGTGAATCCGCCCGCGGCGCGTCAGATCTGCGGGTAGCAGGGCAGGTCGAACGACTCGCAGCCGCCGGTGAAGTACTGCGTGGGCTGGCAGTTGCACGTCCGCTGGTAGCACGTGCCATGGCACGAGTCCGCGCAGGTGCTGCCGCAGGTCGCGTTTTCGCAGGTGTAGTCGCACGAGGCGGGCAGGTCGCACGTCTCCTGGCCCCAGCAGGTGTTGCACGACCACTGGCCGGAGCAGCCGCACTGGTCGTCGTCGTGCGCGTGCACGGTGCCCCGCGCGTCGCGGGCGTCTGCGGTGGTGTCGAACGACTCCACCCGCAGGTGGTCCAGGTCCAGGCTCAGCTTCTTCATCGCTCGTCCCGTGGGTGGCGGGGGTGGGGCGGCAGGGCGGCGCCGGAGCGCACACGGCCCCACGGCCATGCGCGCTCCGGGTGACCGCCCGCCGCTCAGTCGTAGCGCTGCGGCTCGCAGATGATCTGCTGCCCGCTCTCGCCGCCGTTGCACTGCTCCCAGCAGTCCGTGTAGAAGCAGGAGTAGTACTGGCAGGTGTCGTTGCAGACCGTCCACGGCTCGCACGAGTAGTTGCAGCTCGGGCAGTTGGTGCACGTGTCGCCGCAGGTCTGGCAGCACGTGCAGCAGCAGCAACAGCAGCAGCAGTTGCAGCAGTAGCCCTCCACCGTGCCGCGCCGCGAGTGCGCGGGCGCGTCGGGGTCGAAGGTCTCCACCTGCAGCGCGTCCAGGTCCAGGCTCAGCTTCTTCATGGTCGTCCTCCGTGTTCCTGGAGATGGGAGGATGGGCCGGAGATCGTTCGGATCCCGCCGGCCCGCACGCGGCGTCGTCCACGGACATCCGTTCCGCCGGGGGGACCGCACCCGGGAGCGGCGGAACGGGCCCGGAATCAGGCGCCGCGCGTCACGCCGTCAGTAGGCCGGCTGCTGCTCGCAGATGATCTGCTGGCCGCTGCCGCCGCCGCCGCAGTACTCGTAGCAGTCGGTGTAGTAGCACGAGTAGTACTGGCACGTGTCCTGGCAGCTCCAGTCGCACGAGATGTAGCCCGGGCAGGTGGCGCAGTCGCTGTAGCAGCTTCCGCCCTGGCAGCTGTTGTGGGCCTTGCAGGTCGGGTCGTCGTTGCAGGTGTGGATGCAGCTGGGGTAGCCGTCGCAGGTGTACTGGCCGTAGCAGCTGCCGCCGCAGCTGGCGCCGCACGTACAGCAGCAGCAGCAGCAGCAGCAGTAGCAACAGTAGGCCTGCAGGGCGTGCACGGTGCCGCGCGGCGCGCCCGTGCCCTCCGTGTCGAACGACTCCACCTGCAGGTCGTCGAGCTTCAGGTTCAGCTTCCTCATCGGTCGTCCCCCTGGCTGGGTGGGTAGGGAGCGGGTGCGGTCCCGCGGGTCCGGCGATCCGTTCACGGCATCTGGTCGCAGGGCAGGTCGTAGGTGGCGCAGCCGCCGCCGAAGTACTGCGTGGGCTGGCAGCCGCACGAGTAATCGCACGAGGGCACGCCCGGGCAGGTGTTCCAGCACGTGTTGCCGCCGTGGCAGGTGTCGTAGCAGGTGCAGTACGCGTCGCACGTCGGGTAGGCGGCGCACGTGTACTGGCCGTAGCACGTGCCGGCGCCGGTGGGGCATCCCGTCCCGCCCCAGCACGAATCGTCGTGCGTGTGGTGGGCGTGGACGGTGCCGCGGGCAGCGTCCGCGTCCGCCGTAGTGTCGAACGAGTCGACGCAGATCTCGTCGAGGTTCAGGCGCAGCTTGTTCATCGGCCGGGTCAGTCGGAGGGGGAGAAGGTGCAGGGCAGGGATGCACCTCGCACTATGCACGTTTTACGCCAGTCTTAATGATATTGATCGTTTCAAATCACCAAGCGTTCCGCGCCGCAGCCGCAGGGGAAAACCCGCCGCCGCAGCGGAGCCCGGCGCAGGTAAACGGACCCCCCACCGGAATGTCTTGCGGGCAACGGAAGTAATTGCTCGCACCGAATGCGAGATCGGCCTTGGTTCCGTCGCGGGGGAGGAGAGCGGGGTGGGGGGCGGGTTCCGGTGCGCCGGCGCAGCTCGCCACGGGGGACCGCACCCGGGGTGGCGAGGCGCGCCGGCGCCCGGTCACTCGCCTACTGGTACGGATCGATCGGGCACAGCCGCGGGCTGGTGTCGTTGCAGCGCAGGCCGTAGCACGTGTACTCCGGGTAGCACGTCCCGTAGCACTCGCTCTCGTTGCACGTGTACTGGCCGCACTGCGTGTTCACGCACGTGGCGTTGGGCGCGCAGGTGGCGTCGCCGTAGTAGGTGCACTGCGCGGTGCAACAGCAGGGGCACATGCAGCAGTAGCCGCACGCGCAGTTGGCGCGCACGGTGCCGCGCGCCTTCTGCGGGTCGTCGACGACTTCGAACGTCTCGACCTGCAGCTCGTCCAGGTTCAGCGTCAGCTTGTTCATGGTCGTCCCTCGGTGCTGGGTGTAGGGAGAACGGGTGCGGTCCCGTGGGTGGGTGCGTGGTCTGTTGCCCCGCGCCGGCGGAGTGCCGCCGGCGCGGGGGGGTGAGGGCCGGACGTGATGGACGTGGGACCTCAGCGCGCTACACGCCGCACGGATCCATGGGGCAGGTCTCGTAGCACTGGGACGGGCGGCACGTGCCCTCGCACGAAGCCGCGCACGTGAACTGGTTGCAGTAGGTGTGGCCGCACGATGCGTTGGGCGCGCAGGACGCGTGGCCCCACGCCGTGCACTGCGCCGTGCAGGCGCACGGGCAGCAGCAGCAGACGCCGCAGGCGCAGTTGGCCTGCACGGTGCCGCGCTGCCGCGGGTTGTCCTGGGTCTCGAACGATTCCACCTGCAGCTCGTCGAGTTTCAGGCTCAGCTTCTTCATGGTCGTCCTCTCCTGGTCTCGAGATGTGGTTCGTCCCGACCCTCACGCTCCCAAGAGAGTGCACGCTTGGCGCCATTGTTATTGATACTGAAAGCCGTGCATCACCAGGCGTTTATAGCCCGCGCCACGCCTGGTGAAATGGCCGATGAGGACGGGCCGGCGCAGCCTCGCGGCGGTGCTTGCGCCCCGGATGCGCCGTCACATTTTGAAGCACGCGAACGTCGCTCCGCCCTGAAATGGTTCGGTGTGCGGGCCGATGAGGTGCGGTCCGCCCCAGCCTGAATGAGAGAGAGGCCCCGCCGGCTGCCGGCGGGGCCTCTCGTTCGGTCGAACCGCGGGGGTCAGAGCCCCGCGCCGGGGCAGAAGCAGCACCCGTTGGTGCAGGTGGCTCCCGCGGGGTCGCCGCCGCGCGCGGCGCAGGCTTCCCGGCACTTGGTCAGGTTGCCGCAGCTGCCGATGGCGGTGAGCGGGCACGGCCGCGGCGCGGCCAGCGCGGCGGACGCGCCGAAGCCGAGCGCGCCCAGCACCGCCATCCCGATCAGCGAGCTGCGCGCGCGGTAAAGTACGGTGCGCATTGGCATCCCTCCTCGTTCGTGGGTGGACCGGCAGCGCGCGGGCCGTGAGTCCCGCGCGCAGCTCCGGCACACGGTTCCCGCCGCAATTCCTACGCCTCTGGGGGCCTTCCTCACTCGTGTGGAGCGCCCCGCGCAGGCGTGCAGACTGACGGGATGGCAGGCCCGAGAGGGCATGGAACTTGTTTTTCCCACCGCAGCAACGCCCGCTGGAACGCGCCGCTAGGGGTCATGGGCCCCAGGCGGCGGCGAAGCCGTAGGCGTATGGATAACTCACGGAATGACTTCGGCTTGGAGCCGCCATGATCAACTTCGACCGCCTGACTGTCAAATCGGCCGAGGCGCTGCAGTCCGCCGCCAACGAGGCGCGGCGGGCCGGCAACCCGGCCGTCGAGGACCTGCACCTGCTCAGCGCGCTGCTGGACCAGGAGGAGGGCATCGTCGTGCCCATCCTGCAGAAGGTGGGCGTCAACGCCACCCGCCTGCGCGCGGACGTGGAGGGCGCGCGCGCCCGGCTTCCCCGGCAGTCGGGTGGCTCGCAGCCCAACATCTCGCGCGAGCTGAACCAGGTCCTGGACCGCGCGGAAGAGGAGGCCCGCAAGCTCAAGGACGAGTACGTGTCCACCGAGCACCTGCTGCTGGGCCTGGCGGAGAAGGGCGACGCCACGCGCGACCTGCTGCGCGCGCAGGGCGCCGGCCGCGACGCGCTGCTCGCGGCGCTGGAGCAGGTGCGCGGCAGCCACCGCGTCACGGACCAGAGCCCGGAGGACAAGTACCAGGCGCTGCAGCGCTTCTCCACGGACCTGACCGAGCGGGCGCGGCGCGGCAAGCTGGACCCCGTCATCGGCCGCGACGAGGAGATCCGCCGGGTGGTGCAGGTGCTCAGCCGCCGCACCAAGAACAACCCCGTGCTCATCGGCGAGCCGGGCGTGGGCAAGACCGCCATCGCGGAGGGGCTGGCACAGCGCATCGTCAGCGGCGACGTGCCCGAGGGGCTGCGCGACAAGACGCTCATCTCCCTGGACATCGGTGCCATGCTGGCCGGCGCCAAGTACCGCGGCGAGTTCGAGGAGCGCCTCAAGTCCGTGCTCAAGGAGATCTCCGACGCGGAGGGGCGCTTCATCGTCTTCCTGGACGAGCTGCACACCATCGTGGGCGCGGGAAAGACGGAGGGCAGCCCCGACGCGGGCAACATGCTCAAGCCGGCGCTGGCCCGCGGCGACCTGCGCCTGGTGGGCGCCACCACGCTGGACGAGTACCGCCAGTACATCGAGAAGGACGCGGCGCTGGAGCGGCGCTTCCAGCCCGTGTTCGTGGGCGAGCCCAGCGTGGAGGACACCATCGCCATCCTGCGCGGGCTCAAGGACCGCTACGAGACGCACCACAAGGTGCGCATCACCGACCCCGCCATCGTCGCGGCGGCCACGCTCAGCGACCGCTACATCGGCGACCGTTTCCTGCCCGACAAGGCCATCGACCTGATCGACGAGGCGGCCAGCCGGCTGCGCATCGAGATCGACAGCCTGCCGCAGGAGATCGACGAGGTGGAGCGCCGCGTGGTGCAGCTCGAGATCGAGAAGCAGGCGCTCAGCCGCGAGAGCGACCCGGAGTCCGTGGAGCGGCGCGGGCGGGTGGAGCAGGAGATCGCGGGGCTGCGCGAGCGCTCGTCGGGCATGAAGGCGCAGTGGCAGTCGGAGAAGCAGGCCATCGGCGACCTGAGCGCCACCAAGCAGAAGCTGGAGGACCTCAAGGTGGAGCTGGAGCGCGCCACCCGCGTGGGCGACCTTAACCGCGCGGCGGAGATCCAGTACGGCGAGATCCCCCGCCTGCAGAAGGAGGTGGCGGACGAGGAGGGTCGCCTGGCGGAGCTGCAGAAGACGTCGCGCTTCCTGCGCGAGGAGGTGCAGGCCGACGACATCGCGGAGGTGGTGGCGCGCTGGACGGGCATCCCGGTCAGCCGCATGGTGCAGTCCGAGCGCGAGCGGCTGGCGCACCTGGACGCACACCTGAACGAGCGGGTCATCGGCCAGCCGGAGGCCACGCGCGCGGTGGCGGACGCCGTGCGCCGCTCCCGCGCGGGGATGAGCGACCCCAACCGCCCCATCGGCAGCTTCATCTTCCTGGGCCCCACGGGCGTGGGCAAGACGGAGACGGCGCGCGCGCTGGCGGAGTTCCTCTTCGACGACGAGAACGCGATGGTGCGCATCGACATGTCGGAGTACATGGAGAAGCACGCCGTCAGCCGCCTGATCGGCGCGCCGCCGGGGTACGTGGGCTACGAGGAGGGCGGGCAGCTCACGGAGGCGGTGCGGCGGCGCCCGTACAGCGTGGTGCTGTTCGACGAGATCGAGAAGGCGCACCCGGACGTGTTCAACATCCTGCTGCAGATCCTGGACGACGGGCGGGTGACGGACAGCCAGGGGCGGGTGGTCAACTTCCGCAACACGGTCATCATCATGACCAGCAACCTGGGCAGCCACCTGATCCTGGAGCAGGCGCGGCGCATGGAGGAGCCCGGGGTGCGGCAGGAGGTGGAGAACGCGGTGCTGGCGGAGCTGCGCCGCCACTTCCGTCCCGAGTTCCTGAACCGCGTGGACGACGTGATCGTCTTCCGCCCGCTGGACCGTGGCGACCTCAAGACCATCGTGGACCACCAGCTCCGGCGCCTGGAGAAGCTGCTGGCGGACCGCAAGCTGTCGCTGGTGGTGACGGACGCGGCCAAGGAGCTGGTGGCGGAGGAGGGGTACGATCCCGCGTACGGGGCGCGCCCGCTCAAGCGCGCCATCCAGCGGCTGGTGCAGAACCCGCTGGCCATCCGCGTGCTGGAGGGCGAGTTCGGCGACGGCGACACGGTGGTGGTGGACCGCGACCCCGCCGGCGGCCTGGCCTTCCGCGCGGGCGAGCCGGCGGCGGTCTAGACCATTCCCAACGGCTCACGCGGAGCCGCGGAGGGCGCGGAGAACCGAACGGGTCTCCCCACCCGCCGCGGCTCCGTGCGTGCCCTCCATCCTTTCGCGGGCGCGCCGGGGGGATTAGGATTCGGGGTCCCTCGCCACGCGCAGGCTCCCGCGGCATCCGTCCCACTCCGGAGGACTCGTGCGTCCCATCCGCATCGCGCTCGCAGCCCTGATCACGGCGTCGTCGCTCTCCGCCTGCGGCGGGGGGCGCCACCCCGCGGCCGGCCCGCCGCCCGCGTCGGGCATCGGCGCGCCCGCGCCCGCCAGCGCCGTGGAGCAGTTCATCGGCCTGGCCGGGCAGCAGAAGTACGTGGAGATGGGCTACGTGTTCGGCAACGCGCGCGGCCCCATCGCGGAGCGGCAGGCGCCGCAGCGGGTGGTGCGGCGCATGGAGGCGCTGGCCGGCCTGCTGCGCAACGACGGGTTCTCCATCCTGGGCGTGGTGCCGGTGGCGGCGCGCCCCGAGGCCCGCGCGGTCACGGTGGAGCTGCGCCGCGGCCGCCGCAACACGCAGGTGCCCTTCACCGTGGTGCAGGGCCCCGGCGGACGGTGGCTGGTGGAGGTGGTGGACGTCGCCGCGCTGACCGGCGGGGTGTAGGGAAGAGGTTACAGGGGACAGGTTACAGGTTACAGCCAGCGTGGGTGGCGGCCGGGCGGATGGTTGCGCCCGGCACCGGACCGGCTGGCTGTAACCTGTTCCCTGTAACCTGTAACCTGTATCCTGCGGTTCAGTGCTCCTCCAGCAGCTCCACCAGCACGCCGCCGGTGGACCGCGGATGGACGAAGGCCACCAGGTGGCCGGCGGCGCCGGGGCGGGGGGACTCGTCGATGAGCTGCGCGCCCGCCGCGCGGTAGCGGTCCAGCTCCGCCGCCACGCTGGCGACGCGGTAGCACAGGTGATGCATCCCCGGCCCGCGGCGCGCCAGGAACTTCGCGATGGCGGAGTCGTCGCGGACGGGGGCCAGCAGCTCCAGCGTGCCCGGCCCGGAGCCCAGGAACACCACCTCCACGCCCTGCGACTCCACGCGCTCGCGGCCGCGGCCCTTGTGCCCGGTGATAGATTCGAAGAGGGGAAGTGAATCGTCCAGCGAGTGCACCGCGATTCCAACGTGGTCCAGCGCCCGCTCGGTCATCCGGCCTCCGATCCGGCAGCGGTTCATGGGGTATCAGGAGCCGGAAAGAATAGGCTCCACCCGCCGGCGGGGCCACCACACGGTTAAGCACGGAAGGATACAGACGATGGCGAACAGCGAGAACCTGGTCACGATCACCGACGCCAACTTCGAGACCGAGATCTCGAAGGGGCTCACGCTCGTGGACTTCTGGGCCGAGTGGTGCGGACCCTGCCGCCTGATCGCGCCGTCCGTGGAGCAGCTCGCCGACGAGTACGCGGGCCGCGCCAAGGTCGGCAAGCTGGACGTGGACGGGAACCCGAATACGGCCGCGCGCTTCAACGTGCGCTCCATCCCCACCATCATGTTCTTCAAGGACGGCCAGGTGGTGGACAGCATCGTGGGCGCGCTGCCCAAGCACATCCTGGAGCGCAAGCTGCAGGAGCACCTGTCGCCCGTCACCGCCGCCTGACGGCGGCCGACAGCACCCAGGAGCGCGCGAGGCCGGGGCGGCAGAGATGCCGCCCCGGCCTCTTTCTTTGCCCTCACCATACGCGCCACGCGATTCCTTCAGTGGCGCGTAGAGGAGCGGGTTCGGGGGCTCTCCGCACGGAGAACCAAAGACGCAGGTGACGCCAGCGGTGCGCTTGTATTTTTTGCTTGTGGATGGTCGGCGCGGGGGCAATCGTACGGCATCCGCAGCGGCCCTCCCGGTGGAGGAGGGGCCTTGACGAACGTACGACGGTGGTCGTATAATCTATGGGGTTCAAGCGTGTTCGCGAGCTGCTCATCGCGGCGCTCGCGGGGGGGCGGTACCAGCACGAGCGGCGCAGCGCGGCGGCCGAGAAGAACCTGCTCTCGTGCGGCGCGGTCACGGCCAACTTCGTGGTCACGCTGCTGCTGCGCTGCCGTGGCGACCAGTACTCCGCGTCGGCGCACCACTTCGATGCGCGGGTGCGCTGCCACGTGTTCCGGCCGTCGCTGGGGCCGGAGCGCTGGTACGTCAAGGCGTACCTGCTGGGCACCGACGCCGTCTTCATCAGCGTTCACCGGTCCGAGGAGGAATGATGCACTTCTGGAAGGAGGGCGACCTGTCGCAGGCGGTCTGCGAGGACTGCCGCAGGCTGGTGCAGACGCGCTTCGAGGTGCGCGGCTTTCCCCTGGAGGCGTCGGGTGTCGTGGTGCCGGGCGTGCTGGTGGCGGTGTGCACGGAGTGCGGCGGCATCGCGGCGCTGCCGGCGCAGTCGGAGCCGCGGCTCAAGGAGGCGCGGGAGCGCCGCAAGTCGCAGGTGCTGGAGACGCGGGTGCCGCTGCACCTGGAGGACATGGTCCACGCGCTGGCGCTGCGCTTCGACACGGCGGTGGAGATGTTCCGCCCCCACCTGCTGCGCTTCTACCTGCGCGAGGTGGCGGCCGACCCGGCGCTCGCGCGTCGCGTGGAGAAGCTGGCGCGCTCGGAGGCGGCGCGCGGGCGGGCACGGGCGCGGGTGTCGCTGCGGCTGCCGGAGGGGCTGCTGGAGGCCGCTCGCGCGCAGGGCCGGGCGGCGGGGCTGCGCACGGACGCGGACCTGGTGCGCGGCATCATCGTGGCCGCGGCGGAAGACGTGCTGGACGGGCGGGCGCCGGAGCGGCGCGCGCGGCTGAGCGGCGCCGCGCAGGCGGAGGGGGCGCCGCGGCTGCGCACCGCCTGATCCCCCCGCGCGCCAACGGCCGCGGAGGGTTGTCCATCGCGCCCTCCGCTTGTATTTTACTGGGCTTTGCATCTCCCGCTCCGCCGGACGGTCCGGCCGGAGCGGGATTCTGGCTTGCAGCGGGGTAGCGCGTGTTCGATCAGCTCAGCGAAAAGCTCGACGGGGTACTGAGCGGCCTGCGCCAGCGCGGGGTGCTCACCGAGCCCATGATCCGCGAGGGGCTGCGGGAGATCCGCCGGGTGCTGCTGGAGGCGGACGTCAACTTCACGGTCACGCGCGACTTCATGAAGCGCGTGGAGGAGAAGGCGCTGGGCGAGCGCGTGCTCAAGGCCGTCAGCCCCGGCCAGCAGCTCGTGAAGATCGTGCACGAGGAGCTGACGGCCATGCTGGGCGAGAAGAAGGCGCCCCTGGCCACCGCCGCCATCCCCCCGCTGGTCATCATGATGGTGGGGCTGCAGGGCTCGGGTAAGACGACGACGGCCGGCAAGCTCGCGCGCAAGATGAAGCGCGAGATGCGCCAGACGCGCATGGTGGCCTGCGACGTCTACCGTCCCGCCGCCGTGGAGCAGCTCCAGACGCTGGGCGAGCAGGTGGGCGTGCCGGTCTACGCGGAGCCGGGCAGCCGCGACGTGGTGGGCATCGCCCGGCGGGCGCTGGAGGTCGCGAAGACGGAGCGCGACCGCGTGGTCATCTTCGACACCGCGGGCCGGCTGCAGATCGACGAGGAGCTCATGGACGAGCTGCGGCGCCTCAAGGAGGTGCTGCAGCCGCACGAGATCCTGTTCGTGGCCGACGGCATGATCGGCCAGGAGTCCGTGAACGTGGCCAAGGGCTTCGACGAGGCCCTGGACGTGAGCGGCGTGGTGCTGACCAAGATGGACGGCGACGCCCGCGGCGGCGCCGCGCTCAGCATCTACGGCGTCACGGGCAAGCCCATCAAGTTCCTGGGCGTCGGAGAGAAGCTGGACGGGCTGGAGGACTTCCACCCCGAACGCATGGCGGGGCGCATCCTGCAGCAGGGCGACGTGGTCGCGCTGGTGGAGAAGGCGCAGCGCGCGTTCGACGAGGAAGAGGCGGCCAAGCTGGAGCGCAAGGTGATGGGCGCCGGCCGCTTCGACCTGGACGACTTCCTCATTGCCCTGCGGCAGTTCCAGAACCTGGGCCCGCTGGAGAACCTGCTCAAGCTGCTGCCGGGCGTGAACAGCAAGATGCTGAAGAACGTCAAGGTGGACCCGCAGCGCATGAAGCACATCGAGGCCATCATCACCTCGATGACCAAGCAGGAGCGCAAGCGCCCGGAGATGCTGACGGGCTCGCGCCGCGTGCGCATCTCGCGCGGCAGCGGGCGGCCGGTGTCGGAGATCAACCGGCTGCTGGAGCAGTTCAAGGAGATGCAGAAGTTCATGAAGCAGATGAAGGGCCTGCAGGGCATGATGCCCCGCGGCGGAATGCCCCGCCTGCCGTTCGGCGGCCGGGCATAGAGGGGACAGGGGATAGGTTACAGGTTACAGCCTGCAGAGACGTGGCGGGGCGGACCCTCGCGTCGCCGGCAGGCTGTAACCTGTTCCCTGTAACCTGTACCCTGCAGTTCATCGATCGTCCGGTGTGGCCGCCAGGCCCCCTGGACGCAACCCGAATCCCACGAGGGAGCACATGGCACTGAAGATCCGTCTTCGCCGCATGGGCCGGAAGAAGGCCCCGCACTACCGCATCGTCGTCGCCGAGAGCAGCATGCCCCGCGACGGCCGTTTCGTGGCGCGCGTCGGCCACTACAACCCCACCACCCAGCCCGAGACCCTCGTCGTGGACCGGGAGCGGGCGCTGCAGTGGATGGCCAAGGGCGCCACGCCCACCGACACCGTCAACTCGCTCTTCCGCAAGGCGGGCGTCTTCTCCGCTGAGCCCAGCGTGCCCGCCGCGGCCGTGGCCGCCGTGGCCGGCGCCGCCAGGAAGGCCGGCAAGGGCGTGGCCGCCGCGGCCAGCGCCGTCGCGGGTGCGGCGGCGGCCGCCGCCAGCACCGTGGCCGACGCGGCGACCACCGCCGCGGGCGCCGTGGCCGACGTGGCGACGAGCGCCGCCGGTACAGTGGCCGACGTGGCCGCCAGCGCCGCCGGGACGGTGGCGGACGCGGTCAAGGACGCCGCGGAGAAGGTGACCGGCAAGGGCGACGAGACGCCGGCCGCCGAGGCCCCCGCCGCGCAGCCCGCGGAGGAGACCACCGCCCACGCCGGCACGCCGGCCGCGGAGCCGGAGACGCCGGTGGCGCTGGAGGCCGAGGCCACGGAGCCGACCGCGGAGGCCACCGCCCCCGCGGCCGCCGACGAGGCGCCCGCCGCCGACGCGCCGGTGGCCACGGACGCCGAGGCCACGGAGCCCGCGGCGGACGACGAGCCGCAGGCCTGATCCAGGGCGCGAGATGGCCGGGCCGGAGCCCGAGTACCTGATCGTCGGGTCGGTCCAGAAGCCCCACGGCATCAAGGGCGAGCTCTTCGTCCGCCTGGAGACGGACCGGCCCGCGGCGGTGTTCGCCGCCGGGCGCGCGCTGCTGCTGGGCGACGCCGGCGGGCGGCCCTCCGGCGGCGCGCTGACGGTGGAGCGGGCGCGGCCGTTCAAGGGCGGCATGCTGGTGAAGGTTGCCGAGCACGCGGGCCGCAGCCCGGAACAGGAGGCGCTGCGCGGGCGCACGCTGCTGATCCCGCGCGAGGAGGCGGCGCCGCTGGACGACGGCGAGGTGTTCTACCACCAGGTCATCGGCCTGAAGGTGCTGGCGGACGGGGCGGAGGTGGGCGTGGTGCAGGAGCTGTACGACGCGCCCTCCGGTCCGCTGCTGAGCGTGCGCAGGGAAGGGAAGAAGGAGCTGCTGATCCCCTTCGTGAAGGGGATGGTGCGCCGGCTGGACGCGGCGGAGGGCGTGCTGGAGCTGGAGGCGCCGGCGGGTCTGCTGGACCTGTGATGCGCATCAACGTCGTCACGCTCTTCCCCGACTTCTTCCGCGGGCCGCTGGGGCTGAGCATTCCCGCGCGGGCCGCGGCGGCGGGGCTGGTATCGTACCGCCTGGTGAACCTGCGGGACTTCACGCACGACCGCCACCAGACGGTGGACGACCTGCCCTACGGGGGCGGCTCGGGGATGGTGATGAAGCCGGAGCCCTTCTGGGAGGCGGTGGAGTCGCTGGCGCCGGAGGGCGGGGAGCGGCCGGAGGGCCCCGTCCTGCTGATGTCGGCGCGGGGCCGGCGCTTTACGCACGAGGACGCGGTGCGGCTGTCGCTGCAGCCGGAGCTGACGCTGCTCTGCGGGCACTACAAGGACGTGGACCACCGCGTGGCGGAGGGGCTGGCCACGGAGGAGCTGTCGCTGGGCGACTTCATCCTCTCCGGCGGCGAGATTCCCGCGCTGGCGGTGCTGGACGCGGTGGTGCGGCTGCTGCCGGGCGCCATCGGCGACCACGAGTCCGCGTCCACGGACAGCTTCTACGACGGGTGGCTGAGCCCGCCCAGCTACACCCGGCCCGCGGAGTACCGCGGCCGGAAGGTTCCGGAGGTCCTGCTGTCGGGGGACCACGCCCGGATTGCCGCGTGGCGCGCGGAGCAGGCGGAGCGCCTTACGCGGGAACGACGCCCGGAGCTGATGGAGCCTCCGGAGCACAGTTGACGTTGGGCCGGTGCGCCGCCCTGGAGCGGCCCGCCCAACCTCTCCACTTTCCAGACACGAGCGAGGACGAGATGCATCCGTTCATCGAGACCCAGAAGGAGTACCTGCGCAGCGATCTCCCGGACTTCCGCCCGGGCGACACGGTGCGCGTGAACGTGCGCGTGCGCGAGGGCGAGAAGGAGCGCATCCAGGCGTTCGAGGGCGTGTGCATCGCGCGCAAGCACGGCGGCATCCACGAGACCTTCAAGGTCCGCAAGCTGTCGGGCGGCGTGGGCGTGGAGCGCACCTTTCCGCTGCACAGCCCCATGATCGGCAGCGTGGAGCTGGTGCGGCAGGGCCGGGTGCGCCGGGCCAAGCTGTACTACCTGCGCGCGCTGCGCGGCAAGGCCGCCCGCATCCGCGAGCGCCGCACCGCCGCCCGCTGAGCATCCGCGGCCGGCATGGAAAGAAAAGCGCGGGAGCCCATCGGGCTCCCGCGCTTTTTGCATGCCCGCTGCCCCCTCACGGGTCGCACAGGGTGCACGAGGCGGGGGGCTGGGTGCAGATCTCCAGCGTGTAGGCGTTGCACAGGCACGTGTCCTGGTCGTCGCCCGAGGTGCGGGGCCGGTCCTCGCACATGTTGGTGCAGTACATCTGGCAGGAGTAGTCGTAGTGGGTGCAGTACGCTTCCACGGTACCGTTCCCGTTCCCGCCGGGTGAGGTCGTGAACGACTCGATCTCCAGCGCTTCCAGCGACAGCCGAAGCTTCTTCATGGGGTCTCCCGCAAGGGTGTCCGGAAAAGGAATGTCGTATCCAGGATAGCACCGCGCGGTCGTCCGGTGAAGCCCTTCCCCGCCGGGACGTGTTCGGTTGTGCGCCCTACGCCTTTCGTTTATCGTCCAGGCACCCTCTCCGTGCCGTCCACTCCGTACTTCGTACCCGCCTTACCGGATGCCGTCCGCCGCCAGGTCCAGGGCCAAGCGCAAGCGCCGGCCGTCTCCGCAGCGCCTGCGCAGGCTGCTGGCGACGGAGTGGGGCTTCTGGGGGCAGGGGATGATCCGCATCGCCGGGATCGACGAGGTGGGGCGGGGGCCGCTGGCGGGGCCGGTGGTGGCCGCGGCGGTCATCCTGCCGCAGGACTGCTGGATCGAAGGGGTGGCGGACAGCAAGAAGCTGGCGGCGGAGCGGCGGACGGATCTGGCGCAGCGCATCCTGCAGTCGTGCATCGCCTACGGGGTGGGCGCGGCGTCGTGCCGCGAGATCGACCGGATCAACATCCGCCGGGCCACGGCGCTGGCCATGCAGCGGGCCATCGCCCGCATCGGGGAGGCGGACCACCTGCTGGTGGACGGGCTGGCGGTGCCGGAGCTGGGCACGGAGACGCACACCGCCATCGTGGGCGGTGACGGGAGCGTGCACTGCATCTCCGCCGCGTCCATCATCGC
>DASTLD010000177.1:0-2421 GCA_035715345.1 Longimicrobium sp. | reverse complement strand
CCGGCGCGATGCCGGTCCCGCGATGTGCCGTTCGCTGCAGCCGACAGCCGGTCCGGCGGAGGCGGCGCAACGGCCGGCGATGCACTCGCCCGGCCGTCGTGGTTTCGCGGGTGTGCCGGCCTACGGCGCCCCGGTGCCCGTCGTGCCGCTGCCGCCGGGCGCACCTGCCGGCTCCGCCGTGGGTGCGTGGCCGCCGCCGGGTGAGGGCGCGGCGCCGGGGGGCGAGTACGGGGGCGACACGTCCCAGTTCATGTAGTTCAGAACGCCCGCGGCCGCGAGCACCATCAACGTGAGCCAGAACAGCTCGGTGAACTGGAAGGTGATGATGATGCCGCCGTTCTGCCCGAGCTGCGAGGCCACCTTCGCCGCGCCCTCCCTGATGTCGCCGCCGACGGACTGCTGGAGTCCCACCAGCGACATCGCGCCCGTCATGCCCGCCAGGAAGCCGGCTTTCGCCGCCGCCGTGCCGCGCAGGAACACGGCCGCGCCCAGGCCCGCCACGGTTGCCACCAGGGCAAGGAGCGCCATCGGCTGCGGAGCCGCTTCGTCGGGCACCAGCTCCGCGGCGGCCGCGGCCGCCGGGCCCGCGTCGCCGACCTGGTCCGGCGGGGCCGGGTCCGCTCCGATCGCGAGCTGCACGCCCGTGAGGCTGCCGATGGGCACGCCATTGCACGACACGGTGACGAACGGGAAGAAGAACAGGAGCAGGGCGGCCGCGAACAGGCCCAGGGAATACTTCCGGGTGGTTCCCATGATGGTAGCGCGTTTGAAGGGCTGGAGAGCGGGACGTGCCGTCCCGGGGCCGCTGCTGGTCGTGCCGGTGGTGCCGGTGCCGCCCGCGTACGAGGTCCGCGCCTGGTCGCTCTCGCCCCGTACGTGCCGCCGCCGCAGGACGGTGCGGCGCCCGCCGCCGCGGGACCGGCGTGGGGGCCGGTTCCCGCGGTTCGTCGGCTACAGGCGGTCCGGCGGAGGCGGACCGGGAGGCGGACTGGCCGGGAGGGTCACGTCGTCGTCCCGGTCGTCCGCGCGCGGCGTGTCGGCCGGCGGGGGAGGGGGCGGGGGCGGCGTGTAGGACGACGAGGTCGTCGGCGGCGGGGGCGGCGGCGTGTAGGGCGGGGGCGTGCCCGCGCCCGCGCCCGCGTACGCCGGCTCCGGCCCCCTGCGCATCGCCAGGAAGTTGACGACCGCCGCGGCCGCCAGCAGCAGCAGGGCTATCCAGAACGCGAGATGGAAGTCCACCGTGATGATGGCGCCTGGCATCTCCGAGGCGCCCTGGGCTTCCTGGAGCTGTTTCTGCAGCTCGCCTTCCAGGCGCATCTTCAACACCAGCAGCGACGCCGCTCCCACCGCGCCCGACACCGCCGCGATGGCGGCGCCCGTGCGGTCGCGCTTGGCCAGGCTGACCCCCAGGCCCACCACCGTCGACGCCAGCGCGATGATGGCCATCGCGTTCGGCTTGATGCGGCCCTGCTCCTCCCGCTTCTTGGCCGACTCCTGCGACGTGTCCATCGCCGCGAGCTGCTCCAGCTCCTTGGGCATGTCCATCTTGCCGCCCGTCGCCATCCTGACGCCCGACATCTTGGCCAGGGGCGTCCCCATGCACGAGTACGTCGTGAAGGTGAAGAAGAACGCGAGCAGCGCGGCCCCGAACAGGCCGGGGGATAACCTGCGGTCGGTCACACCCATGAGGTGGCTCCTGGAAAGGGAAGGCTGTGGGCCGGGGTCGGCCGCATCACCCCAGCGGGATGGGACGCGGCGCGGGCATGGCGCGGCATCACTGCCGGCCGGTGAGGGGTTGCGGAGGCGCGGAACGGGGAAGGGGAGCGGGCGTTCCGCGAAATTCCGGAAAGCGCCGGAATGATGCGCTCGGATTCGCCGTGGCGCAAGGCCGATAAACGCGGATTTCGCCCGGCGGACGCGGAGGTTTGGATGAGAGGACGCGGAGGGGCGACATGGTGTCCTCCGCCTCGTCCCCGGTCAACCCTCCGCGGGCTCCGCGTGAGGGCTGTTCGCGGTGAGCGCGACCGAGTGCGTGGCCCCGGGGATGCGCGGCTCCGGCGCGAAGCCCAGCGCCTCGTAGAAGCGCGCCGCGGCCGCCGTGTCCGTCCGCAGCACCACGCGGTCGAACCAGTGCCGCGCGTGCGCCAGCAGTTCGCCGGTCAGCCTTCGTCCCGTGCCGTGGCGGCGGTGCGTGGGCAGCACGTACAGGTGGCGGATGCGGCCGGTGCGTGGATCGCCGCTGTACGGGTCGCGGTTGAGCCCGCCGACGCCCACCAGCTCGCCGCCGCGGAACGCGCCGAGCAGCACCTCGCCCTCGGCGTCGAAGCGGTTGCGCCCGCTCGCGTGCTCGTCCCGCAGCCGCGCCAGGAAGCGGAATCCCTCCGCGGCGCTCGCATCCAGCAGCGCATCGAATCCCGCCCA
>DASTLD010000176.1:0-14590 GCA_035715345.1 Longimicrobium sp. | reverse complement strand
CGCGGAGGGCGTGGAGAACGGTTCGGTTCTCCGCGCCCTCCGCGTCTCTGCGTGAGGCTCCGGTCCGTTCAGCCGGCGCGCTGGTCGGCGCGGTGCTTGATGGTACGGCCCTCCACCAGGTAGACCGCGTCCTCGGCGATGTTGGTGGCCAGGTCCGCGATGCGCTCCAGGTTCTCCGCCACCATGAACAGCTTCATGGACGCGCCGATGCGCCGCGGGTCCTCCATCATGTGCGTCAGCAGGATGCGGAACACCGAGCGGTAGAGCGCGTCCACCTGGTCGTCGCGGGCGCACACCTCGCGGGCGGCCTTGGCATCGCCCCGCACGAAGTCGTCGAGCGCGTCGGACAGCATCTCCCGCGCGTGGCGCGCCATCTCGCCGATCTCCGGCAGCGGCTCCATGGCCGGCAGCTCCGCCAGGTCCTCCACCGCCTCCGCCAGGTTGGTGGCGTGGTCGCCCACGCGCTCCAGGTCGTTGGAGATGCGCATGATCATGGTGATCAGGCGAAGGTCGCGCGCCATGGGCTGCTGCAGCGCCAGCAGGTGCACGCTGGCGTCGTCGATCTCCAGCTCGATGCCGTCCAGATCGCGGTCGCGCGCGCGCACGGTGCCGGCCTTCTCCACGTCGCCCTGCTCCAGCGCCTCCACCGCGTCGCGCACCAGCTCCTCCGCCAGGCTGCTCATGTCCAGCAGCCGGCTCTTGAGCGCCTCCAGCTCGTCGTGGAAGTGCCGCATTCCCCCCGGCCCGTTCATCCGAACCTCCCGGTGATGTACGCCTCCGTCCGCTCCTCGCGCGGGTTGGTGAACACCTCGTTGGTGGGCCCGTACTCCACCAGGTCGCCCATGTACAGGAACGCCGTGCGGTCGGAGATGCGCGCCGCCTGCTGCATGTTGTGGGTCACGATCACGATGGTGTAGTCCTGCTTGAGCGTGTAGATCAGCTCCTCGATGCGCTGCGTGGCCAGCGGGTCCAGCGCGCTGGTGGGCTCGTCCATCAGCAGCACCTCCGGCTCGATGGCCAGCGCCCGCGCGATGCACAGCCGCTGCTGCTGCCCGCCGGAAAGCGACAGCGCGCTGGCCTGCACGCGGTCCTTGACCTCGTCCCACAGCGCGGCCTGGCGCAGCGAGCGCTCCACCAGCTCGTCCATGTTGCCCTGGAAGCCGTTGATGCGCGCCCCGAACGCCACGTTCTCGTACACGCTCTTGGGGAACGGGTTGGGCTTCTGGAACACCATGCCGATGCGGCGCCGCACCTCGATGGGGTCCACCCCGTGCGCGTAGATGTCCCTGCCGTGGAAGCTGACGCGCCCCTCGATGCGCGCGTTGGGCACCAGGTCGTTCATGCGGTTGAAGCAGCGCAGCAGCGTGCTCTTGCCGCACCCGCTGGGGCCGATGAAGGCCACCACGCGGTTGCGGGGAATGCCGAGCGTGATGTCCCGGACCGCCGCGCTGCCGTTGTACAGCACGGACAGCTCGTCGGTCTCGATGATGGAGTCCGTTGCCGGCGGGGCCTGCGTCGCTGTCGCCATATGGGTTCAGAGGGTCTTCGTGTACTTGTTGCGCAGCAGCACCGCGGCCAGGTTGAACGCCATCAGCACCACCAGGAGCACCAGGATGGCCGCCGCGGCCAGGTGGTGGAACTGCACCTGCGGCCGCGAGATCCAGTTGAAGATCTGGATGGGCAGCACCGTGAACGCGTCCCCGGGGCCCTTGGGCGCGAAGGGGACGAAGGCCAGCGCGCCGATCATGATGAGCGGCGCCGTCTCGCCCACGGCGCGGCTGAGCGCCAGGATGGTCCCGGTCAGGATGCCGGGCATGGCCATGGGCAGCACCTGGCGCCGCACCGTCTGCCACTGCGTGGCGCCCAGCGCGTAGGCGGCCAGACGGATGGAGTTGGGCACCGCGCGGATGGCCTCCTGCGCGGCGATGATGATGACCGGCAGGATGAGCAGCGTGAGCGTGAGCGCCCCCGCCAGCACGCTGCGCCCCAGCGACATGGCCCGCACGAAGACCGCCAGCCCCAGGATGCCGTAGACGATGGACGGCACCGCGGCCAGGTTGGCGATGTTGACCTGCACGAGCTGCGTCCAGCGGTTGCGCGGCGCGTACTCCTCCAGCCAGATGGCCGTGGCCACGCCGAGCGGAAAGCTGAACAGGGTGGTCAGCCCCAGGACCCACAGCGATCCCACCAGCGCCGCGCGGATGCCCGCCCGCGCCGCGAAGCGCGAGGGAAAGCTGGTGATGAACCGCCAGGTCAGGCTCCCCGCCCCGTCCAGCACGATGTCCGCGATCAGCACCACCAGGGCGATGAGGCCCACCGCGGTAGAGGCCAGGAACAGGCCGCGCATCAGCTTCCCCTTGCGCTGGCGCTGCGGCCCGCGCGGCGCGTACTCCACCGCGTCCGTCAGCGTGCTCATTCGTACACCTCGCGAAAGCGGCGCAGCACGGCGATGCTCACCGCGTTCATCAGCAGCGTCAGCGCGAAGAGGGTCAGGCCCACCGCGAAGATGGTGCGGTACTCCACGCTGCCGAACGCCACCTCGCCCTGGCTGACCTGGACGATGTAGGCCGTCATGGTCTGCACGCTCTCCAGCGGGTTCAGCGTCAGGTTGGGCGTGGCGCCCGCCGCGATGGCCACGATCATCGTCTCCCCCCGCGCGCGGCTGACGGCCAGGATGAACGAGGCCACGATGCCCGAGAGCGCCGCGGGCAGCACCGTGCGCGTGGACACCTCCAGCTTGGTGGCCCCCAGCGCGTAGGCGCCCTCGCGCAGCGCGCGCGGCACGGCGCTCATGGCGTCCTCGGAAAGCGAGGCCACCAGGGGGATGATCATGATCCCCATCACGATGCTGGCGCTGGCCGCGTTGAAGATCTCCGTGTTTGGCCAGACGCCGCGCAGCAGGGGCGTGACGAAGGTGAGCGCGAAGTAGCCGTAGACCACCGTGGGCACGCCGGCCAGCACCTCCAGCGCCGGCTTGACCACGCGCTTGAGCCCCTGGCTGGCGTACTCGCTCAGGAAGATGGCGCTGCCCAGCCCCACCGGCAGCGCGACGACGGCGGCGCCCAGCGCGACGAGGATGGATCCCACCAGCAGCGGCAGCACGCCGAAGTGCTGCGGCTGGAAGAGCGGCGCCCACGTGGTGGAGGTGAAGAACTCCAGCGGCGACACGTCGGTGAAGAAGGCGCCCGCCTCGAACAGCAGCACCGCCACGATGCCGATCGTCGTCAGCACGGAGACGGCGCTGCACGCGAACAGGATGGCCCGCACCACCGCCTCGCGGCGCCGGCGCCCGGGCGGGCCCTCGAGAGACGGGGGACGGACCGTGGCCCGCTCCGCCGGCTCCGGCAGGCCCACGGCCGGCGCGGCGGACGCCTCCGACTGGGGCAGCGCCTCCGCCGCCTCCTCCGCCGGCTCGTCGCCGCCGAAGTAGGCGGGGCCCGCCCCGGACGGCTGCTCCGAGGCGGGGCCCGCGGCGTCCTGCCCCTCCGGCGCCAGCAGGCGGTCCGCCGCGCGGACCTCCCGCTCGCGCCGGAGCGCGTCGTGGTCAGCCCGCGCCACCGGTGGCCTGCGACAGGGTGGCCGTGGCCTCCTGGTAGCGCGCGGCGCTCAGGGGAATGTACCCCACCTCGGCCGCCATCTCCGCCGCGGTCTGCAGGTAGAACTCCACGAAGCGCTTGACCTCCGGCCGCGCCAGCGACGCCTTCTTGACGTAGATCAGCAGCGGGCGCGACAGCGGTGCGTACTGCCCGCTCTCGATGGTCTGCGGCGTGGGCTCCACGCACCCCTGGCCGCCGTCCACCTGCACCGCCTTGAGCCGCTGGCGGTTCTCCGCGAAGTAGGCGTAGCCGAAGTAGCCCAGCGCGCTGGCGTCGCCGGACACGCCGGTCACCAGCACGTTGTCGTCCTCGCTGGCGGTGTAGTCGCTGCGGCTCGCGTCCTCCTTGCCGACCACCGCCTCGGTGAAGTAGTCGAAGGTGCCGCTGTTCGTCCCCGGCCCGTACAGCTTGAGCGGCTGGTCCGGGAAGCCGGGCCGCACCTGCGCCCAGGAGCGCACCTGGCTCTCCGGCTCCCAGATGCGCTTGAGCTCCGCCGTGGTCAGGCACTGCGCGAAGGTGTTGGCGGGGTTCACCAGGACGGCCAGGCCGTCCAGCGCCACCGGCAGCTCGATGAACTCGATGCCGGCCGCGGCGCACGCCTGCTTCTCGCTGTCCTTGATGGGGCGCGACGCGTTGGCCACGTCCACCTCGCCGGCGCAGAAGCGCTTGAAGCCGCCGCCGGTGCCGCTGGTGGCCACGGTGACCTGCACCTGGCCGCCGGTCTCCGTCATGAACTCCTCCGCCACCGCCTCCGTGACGGGGAACACGGTGCTGGAGCCGTCGGCGGTGATGCGGCCGGAAAGATTCGCGGCGCCGCCGGCGCCCTCCTTCTCGTCGCCGCCGCCGCCGCACGCCGCCAGCACCCCCGCCAGCGCCACCCCCGCGAAAGCTCGTCTCATGAGCCGGATCGTCTCGAGTCTGGGTTGCCTTCCACCCCTGGGAACGACCCGAAGCTATCCGAGCCTTGTAACGCGTCGGTAACGGTTGTAACATGCCGCTGTAACCCTTGGCGGCGGGGCCATACATTGCGTCCGCCCGCTCAGGGGCTTCGTTTTTGCGCGCAGCCGCCGCCGCTTTCCGGCGGGCGCGCACCCGGACGGCCGGCCGCGACGGCGGCGCCGTCCGTTACAATTCCGTACCTGGAGGCCTTCCGTGGGTCTGATACCGCGCGACGAGAAGTTCTTCGACCTGTTCGCCGCCCTGGCGCGCCGGCTTACCGAGAGCGCCGACATCCTGCACAAGCTCTTCCGCGAGCCGGAGCACATCGCCCAGCACGTGGCCGCCATCAAGGAGCTGGAGCACCAGGCGGACCACCTGACGCACGACGTCATGGAGCGCATCGACCGCAGCTTCGTGACGCCGCTGGACCGCGAGGACATCCACCTGCTGGCCAGCCGGCTGGACGACGTGATCGACATGATCGACGGCACCGCCCGGCGCGCGCAGATGTTCCACCTCAAGGAGGGGCGCGCCCCGGCGGTGCGCCTGAGCGAGGTGCTGTGCCAGGCCGCCGCGGCCATCGAGGCGGCGGTGGGGGGCATGAAGAAGCAGAAGGTGGTGATCGAGCGGGCGCGCGAGCTCAAGCGGCTGGAGGAGGAGGGCGACGCCATCTACCACGAGGCGGTGGGCGAGCTGTTCGCGGGGGCGTCGCCGGACGTGCTGGAGGTCATCAAGTGGAAGGACCTGTACGACAAGCTGGAGGACACGCTCGACCAGTGCGAGGACGTGGCGAACGTGCTGGAGAGCATCTCCATCAAGAACGGGTGAGATGGTTACCTACGTCCTCCTGATCGTCTTCGTCGCGTTCATCTTCGACTTCATCAACGGCTTCCACGACTCGGCGAACTCCATCGCCACGGTCGTGGGCACGCGCGTGCTGAGGCCGGTGCCGGCGGTGCTGTGGGCCGCGTTCTTCAACTTCGTGGCCCTGTTCACGGTGGGCACCGCGGTGGCCAAGGCCATCGGCAAGGGGATGATCGACCTGGACATCGTGACGCCCACGGTCATCCTGGGCGGGCTGCTGGGCGCCATCACCTGGAACCTGATCACCTGGTACTGGGGGCTGCCCTCCAGCTCCAGCCACGCGCTGATCGGCGGGTACGCGGGCAGCGCGGTGGCGGCGGCGGGCACCGGCGCCATCGAGTGGGGCACCAAGTGGATGCAGACGCTCGCGTTCATCGTGCTCTCGCCCATGATCGGCATGTTCCTGGGCTTCAGCCTGATGGTCGCGGTCATGTGGATCTTCCACCGGGTGCCGCGCTACCGCGTGGACCGGGGCTTCCGGGTGGCGCAGCTGGCCAGCTCCGCGCTCTTCTCGCTGAGCCACGGGGCCAACGACGCGCAGAAGACCATGGGCATCGTGGTGAGCCTGCTGGTGTCCGTGAACCACGTGTTCGCCGACGAGACGGGGCCGCTGCGGCACCTGTACCTGGCCAACGCGGACCACATCCCCTTCTGGGTGGAGCTGACGGCCTACAGCGCGCTCGCGCTGGGCACGCTGTTCGGCGGGTGGCGCATCGTGCACACCATGGGGTCGCGCATCACGCGGCTGCGGCCGGTGGGCGGCTTCTGCGCGGAGACGGGCGGCGCGTTCAGCATCCTGCTGGCCACCAAGTTCGGCATCCCGGTCAGCACCACGCACACCATCACCGGCTCCATCGTGGGCGTGGGCGCCACCACGCGCCTGTCCGCGGTGCGCTGGGGCATCGCCGGCAAGATCGTGTGGGCGTGGGTGATGACCATCCCCGCGGCGGCCACCATGGCCGCGCTGAGCTACCTGCTGCTCTCCGTCATCGCGCCGGAGCTGGGCGCGCCGCGGTAGAAACGAAGAGCATCACGCAGAGACGCGGAGGACGCGGAGAGCTTCATCTCCGCGTCCTCCGCGTCGTGCATCGCATCCGATGCAGGATCGTGACAGGGATCGTTACGCCCGGCCCGTTGCGCGGGCGGCCGGCGGCGCGCACGATGAGCGCCCCACTCCATCCACCCTTCCAGGCAGTACCGCGGATGCGACAGGAAGACACGGCGCTCATGCTCTGGGCGCTCGCGCACGGCTGGACGGTCCGGCCCTCGTCCGGCTCTTCCCACGGCTTCCTCTGGCGCGACCCCGCCGGCCGCCGCTTCCTGGCGTCCGCGGCGGACGCGGCCGGAGACCTTCCCTCGCTCTCGGACGAGCTGCGCACGCGCATCCTCGACGCGCGCGCCCGCGCCGAGCCGGCGCCGCCCTCCGCCGCCGCGCCACGCCCGGGGCTGGCCGCGCACGCCTGATCGCCCGCGGGTCCTGGCCCGGGGATACCGCCGCGTGCATGGCGCGATTCGCCGCCGTTACCTCTTGCGCGCATGGCCGTGGCGGTGGCCGGGGAGATTGGCGTGGTCCGCCAGTTCTCCCCGAATCCGGAGCGACCGATGAGCGAGTGGATCCTGCTGCGGCTGCACCGCCACGACGAGCGCGCGCTGCACGCGCTGCTGATGCGCCGCCGCCCGCGGCTGGACCGCGCCATGCGGTGGATCACGCACCTGGGCGATGCGGCGGTCACCATCGGCCTGACGCTATGGATGCTCCTCTCCCCCTACCCGGCGGTGGCGGCGGCGGGACGGCGCGCGGCGTTCGCGCTGGCCGTGTCGCACCTGCTGGTGCAGGTGGTCAAGCGCACGGTCACCCGCGCGCGGCCCTGCCTGCCGATGGGCGTGAGCGCGCTGGTGCGGGCGCCGGACCGCTTCAGCTTTCCCTCCGGCCACGCCGCCTCGTCGCTCTCCGTGGCGCTGGCGCTCGCGGCGCTGCCGGGCGGCGCCTGGGCGGCGGGGATGATGGCGCTGGCGGTCGCGATCGGCCTGTCGCGCTGCTACCTGGGCGTGCACTACCCGGGCGACGTGGCCGCGGGGTGGACGCTGGCCGCGGCGGCCGCCTGGGCCGCGGGACTCGCCTGGCCGTAGCGCTCGCGGCGCTGGCCGCCTGCGGGCCCCCGCGCGCGGAGCTGGCCGGCGAGCTGGACGGCCTGCCGCCGCGCAGCACGGCCTTCGCGAACGGCACCGCGTGGGTGGCCGGCGCGGAGAGCGGGATGCTGCACGCGGTCCGCATCGCGGGGGACGGACGCCCGCGCGAGGCGGGCCGCATTCCCGTTCCCGGGCGCGTGGACGCGATGGCGGCGGCCGGGGGGCGGCTGCTGCTGGCGATCACCGCGGACAGCGCCGCCCTCATGGCGCCGACCGCGCGCGAGTGGCTGGCGCGGGGATGGCTGCCCGGCGCGCTCAGCCTGGTGCTGCTGGACGTGGCGGGCCCGCGGCCGCGGGTGACCGGGACGGCCGCGGTGCCGGTGGGGGCGTCCACGGGTGCGCGGCAGGTGGTGCTGGACGGCGCCCGCGCCTTCGTGGTGACGGACCGCGGCGTGTGGCTGGCGGACGTCTCCGGGCCGGCGCCTCGCGTGCTGGCGCGCATCGCGCCGCGCGGCGCGGCCGTCGCGGCGGCCGGGCGGCACGTGTACGTCGCGGAGGGCGCGGCGGATGCGGGGCCGGGCGGCGTCGCCGTGCTGGAGGTGGCGGCGGACGGCGCCGTGCGCGAGCTCGGCCGCCTGGACGCACGCGCCCTTGGCGAGCCGGAGGACGGCGCGGTGCTCGCCGCTGCGGTCTCCGCCGTCGCGGCGGCGGGCGGCCGCGTGTACCTGGGCGTACGGGTGGACGGGCGGCAGCGGCCGCGGCGCGCGCTGGTGGCCGTGGACGTGCACGACCCGGCGCGTCCGCAGGTGGCCGCGCGGGTGGAGCTGGACTACGTGGACGGGATCGTGGCGCGCGGGGAGAGGCTGTACGCGTACGGCAGCGGCAACTCGCGCGCGCTGCTCGGCGTGTTCGACGTGTCCCGTCCCGGCCCGCCTCGCGAGGTGGGCACCTACGACGTGGATGAGCTGACCGACATCTCCGCGATCGGCGCGCTGCACGTGGCCGGCCGGCACCTCGTGCTCCACAGCGCCGGCCGCGGCATCACCGTCCTGCGCATCCCCCACTGAACAACGGAGCCGTGGAGAACCCCCGAGGGCGCGGAGAGACGCATCTCCGCGTCCCCGGTGTCCATCGCGATGTCATGCTGAGGGAGCGCTGCGCGGAACCCGACGCGTGCGCACCGGCCCGGCGCGACCGAAGAATCTTCTCAGCCTCACGCCGGGGCCGGTGCTCGTACACCACGGCGCGCGGGCTTCCGCGCGTATGAGCAGGCGCCGGCCGAGGGCGGGCAAGATCCTTCGGTCGGCGCCATGGGTCGGCGCGAAGACAAGGCGTTGCGCTGCGCCTTCCTCAGGATGACAACGCGGCTACAGGTCGCGCAGTTTACAGATCGTTCGCGAGCGAGATGAGCTTGTAGCGGCCGGCATGCTCCAGTAAGCCGCCGAAGAGGACGGCTTCGCTCTCCACGCCGCCGTCGCGGAAGCGGACGGCGCAGGCGGTGTGGAGGGCGATGCGCCCGTATCGCTCCGTCGCGCGGCAGGCGTGGGAGAGGTACTCCAGGCGGCGGCCGGCGTACACGTCCACCAGCTTTCGGCCTCCCCCGGCGCCGTTCGCGCTCACCTGCATCCACATCAGCCCGGGGTCCAGCTCGTACGGCGGCAGCGTGCGGGGGTTGCCGGGATAGTAGAGCCAGGCGAACTCCGCTCGCGTCATCCCCAGCCGCGCCAGCCCCTGCTCGTCCCTCGCCTCCAGCGCCCGGAACATCGCCCGCACGGCGGAATCGGGAGATGCGAAGGCGTTGCCGAGCGCGCCGGGCTCCTGCATCCCGTCCCGGAAGCGGGCGAGCTGCGCGTCGATGGAGAGCGCGCTGTCCGCCGCCGGCGCCGACGCGGGCGCGGGGACGGGCGGCGCCCCCTCGCACGCGGCGGCCGCGAGGGCGGCCGCCGCGCAGAGGATCATCCGCTTCACGGCGTCTTGCCGCGCTCGTAGCGGGTCCAACCCTGCCACCAGCGCAGGTCCGCGCCCGACGGTGGCGCCGCGCCGGCGTAGGCGGTGCCCTGCATGGTGCCGCCGAAGAAGCCCTGTACGCGCGCGGAGACGCGGGCGCTGAAGGTGGTGGTGCCGGCGGCCGTGAGCGCGGCGGACGGGGTCCAGTCCAGCGTCGCGGTGGTCGGGACGGTGCCCGGCGCCGGCAGCGCGGTGAAGAGCGTGCTCGTGCCCACCGCCAGCGCCGTGGTGCCGGGATACTTGGCCGCCACGCCGCAGCTCCCGCCGCTGCCCGTGCCGGTGCAGGCGTCGCCCGGGTCGTAGTTGCCGGCCGCGTTCTCCGCCAGCACCACGTTGCCGATGGTCAGGCTGTCCGCCGCGCGCATGCCGTCCGTGGCCGCGTCGCGCACGTTCAGGCCGATGTTCTGCCAGCGCGCGATGACGCCGTTCACGAAGGTGCCGCCCGTGCCGCGGCGCAGCGTGGCGCCGTTGCTCTGCAGCCCGATGCTGCCCGGGAACACGCCCGGCCCGGTGCCGATGAGCGTGAAGTTGGCGAACACCGGCATGGACAGTGGCGACTGCGCGTAGCTGCCGCAGCCAGGCTTGGTGGCGGCGATCTCGCAGCCGTCGCCCTCGAAGCCGCGCGGGTCGCTGGCCACCGTGCCGGCGCCGGTCTGCGGCACCGGCTGCCACGTCTGCAGGGCGATGAGGAACTGGTTGCGCCCGCTGTATCCCTCCGTCCAGTCGAAGTGGTCGTCGCCCGCCTCGTACGACACCAGGTAGCGCCCATCCACCGACCCGCCGAACCACTCGAAGCTGTCGTCCAGCCCGCTCAGCGCCTGCAGGTACTCCAGCCGGGTGCCGCGGCCCACGGCGTAGAAGGAGAAGCTGTTCAGCTCCTCGTTCTGCTGCACAGCGTAGCCGGCGAACTCCACGCGCACGTACCGCATCACCCCGCTGTCGTCGTTGCCGTCCGTGCCGCCGCCGTAGTTCTCCGCCGTGTTCTGGCCCGTCCCTGCGGGGCCCTCGGTGAAGATCTCCGCCACGCCGCCGGTCACGCTGCGGTTCACGTAGGCGCGGCCCACGATGACGATGCCGCCCCAGTCGCCCGGCTTGCGGTTGCCCGCGGCGCGCTGCGAGGTGAAGACGATGGGCGCCGCCGCCGTGCCCCGCGCGTCGATGCGCCCCCCGCGGGTGATCCAGAGCGAGCTGCCGAGCGCGGTGGTGTCGCCCACGATGGTGGTGCCGGGCTGGATGGTCAGCGTGGCGCCGGCGCGCACCTTCACGTAGCCGCGCAGCACGTACACCGTGTCCGCGTACAGCGTGCGGCTGCTGGTGATGTTGCCCTCCAGCGTGACCTGCGCTCCGCCCGCGGCCCTGGTCTTGACCCCCACCGCGGTGCCGAACTCCGTGGCCGTGCCGGCGACGACGGAGGCCACGCGGTAGCTGTAGTCCGTGTCCGGCGCCAGGCCCGCGTCGTCGAACGTCGTCGCCGTGGGGCGCCCCACCTCCGCGTAGTCGGCGCCGGCGGAGGCGCGCTGCACCACGTACTCCGTGGCGCCGGACACTGCGGTCCAGGTCAGCCGCACGGTGTTGGCGGTCTGCGCGGTCGCGGTCACGTTGCGCGGCGGCGTGGGGCCGCCGCTGCCGCCGGGGTTGTCGCAGGCCGCCAGCAGGGCCAGGCAGGCCAGGGCGCAGCCGGACAGCACGCGGCGCGGAAAGCTCGGATGCATCGGTTTCCCGTGTCGGGGGTTGGTCTCTGCGCGGGCGCCGTCCGCCCGCGCCCCAAGGGTAAAGCAGCGACGCCGGCCTTCTGGTAAGGCCGGCGTCACGTCTACGTCACGTCGTCATCCCGCTTTGCCTACCGGCCCGGCTGCCAGCCCAGGCCCAGGCTGAACACGCGGCCGGTGGTGTAGCGCAGGCGGTCGTATCCCCCCGCGGTCTGGCGGTACGGCGCGTCCAGCAGGTTGCGCGCGTTGAGCTTGGCCGTCATCGCCCGGCCGAGCCGCGCCTGGACGGAGAAGTCCAGCACGTGGCGCGGCTCCTCGTAGGTGTCCGGCGTCGGCGTCACGCCGGTGGAGACGATGCGCCGGCCGACGACGTTGTAGAGCAGCGTGGCGCTGGCCCCTCGGTCCGCGTCGGCCCAGGTGAGCCCGGCGTTCACCACGTACGGGGCCTGCCCCACCATCGGGCGATCGCTGTTCGTGAGCGCGGAGCGGCCGGCGTTGCCCACGCGGATGCGGCTGTGCATCACCGTCGCGTTGACGAAGGCGTCGAAGCGGTGGAAGACCCCGCCCAGCATCTCCAGGCTCTTCCGCACCTCCGTCTCCACGCCGTAGTTCACCGCGCGCTCCGTGTTGACGAAGGTGAGCACGCTGGCGCCGCTGGTGGCGATCTGGATCTGCTCGATGGGAGAGTCGAACTGCTTGGCGAACAGGGCGATGCTCAGCACCTCGCCGTTCGCGGGGTAGCGCTCCCAGCGCAGGTCCAGGTTGCGCACCAGCGAGCGCCGCAGGCTGTCGTTGCCCACGAAGTTCAGGTCGCCCACCGGGTTGCGCTGGAGAAAGGGCACCAGCTCGCGGTACTCCGGCCGGGCCAGCGTCTGCGAGACGGAGAGGCGCAGGTTCTGGACGTCGCCCAGCTTCCAGTTCAGCGCCAGCGAGGGAAGGACGTCGCCGTTGCGGTACGCGTACGCCTGCTCGGCGCTCTCGTTGATGGGCCGCGCGGTGATGTCCAGGTCCCACGCCTCGTAGCGCGCGCCGCCCACGACGCGCAGCCGGCCGATGGGCTGCTCCAGCATGACGTAGCCGGCGCGGATGCGGTCGCGCGCCTGGTAGCGGCCGCCGTCGGAGTTGTTCTGGATGCGCAGGTTGCTGCTGCCGTCCGCGGCGTAGCGCCCGTCGAAGAGCTGCTCCGGGGAAAGCAGGTACTCGTCCGCGCTCAGGCCGAAGAGCGAGAAGCCGTAGCTGCGCAGGTCCACGCCGCGGTCCGTCCGGCGCAGCAGCCCGCCCATCTTGACCTGCAGCGAGCCCAGGCCGAAGCGGTAGTCCGCGCCCTGCGTCCAGCTCCGCTCGCGCAGCTCGCTGAAGCTGCGGCGCGCGCCGGTGCCGGTGAACGCCTCCACCGCGTAGCGTCCCTCCGGATCGGAGACGAACAGCAGGTCCGTGCGGTCCGGCTCGTCGCGCGTGACCTCGGCGTTCGTGACCTGCCACTGCAGCTCGTGCCCGCCGAACAGCCGGTGCTCGGCGCGGAGCTGGTTGGAGCGCACCGACCGCTCCACGAACGACAGCCAGCTCCGCCGGACGGGATGGTCGTAGTCCGGCAGCTCGCCGAAGGAGTCCAGGTGCGCCTCGCTGTCCGCGGAGCGGTTGTACAGGTTGTCCAGCGACAGGCGGGTGTGGCCGCCCAGGCGCGTGCTCAGGTTGGCCACGCCGCCCCACAGCACGCTGCTGCGCCCGGTCTGCCCCTCGAACCGGTTGATGACGCGCACCGGGTCGCCCGCGACGACCATGCGCTTCTCGCCGCGCCGCAGCTCGTGGCTGGACGCGTAGGAGCCGGAGAAGACGTAGCCCACGTCGTGGCCGAACAGCGGGCTTTCGCCGCCGAGGGAGAAGCCGCCATTGGCCAGCGGGCGGCCCTCGCCGGTGCGCGGCGTCCACACGTTGCGGAAGGCGCGCGCGGCGCGGTTGATCTCCGCCTGAGGCACGCCGCGGAAGTCGCCCAGCGCGCGCACCGCGTCCGGCAGCTCGCGCTCGGCGCCGGCGTACGCCAGCCACTCGCTGCCGGACGACGGGCCGGTGGGCATCCCCTGCCCCGTGGCCGCCGTGTTGAAGCCCAGCGAGGTGTTGAGCGCAAAGACGGGGCGCGACGGGTACTCGCGCGTGCGGATGTCCACGTGCGCGCCGCTGAAGTCCGCGGACAGGTCCGGCGTGAAGGTCTTGGCCGTGGTGACGGACTGCAGCAGCCCGCTGGGGAACAGGTCGAAGGGCACCACCTTGCGGTCCGTCTCCGGGCTGGGGAGACGGGTCCCGTTGAGCGACGTCGTCGTGTAGCGCTCGCCCAGGCCGCGGACGAAGATGTAGCGGCCGTCCTGCACCGTCACGCCGCTCACGCGCTGCACCGCCTGCGCCGCGTTGGCGTCCGGCGACCGCGCGATCTGCTCCGCCGTGGTGGCGTTGACGATGCCGGTGGCGGTGCGCTGCGCGTCCAGCGCCTGGCTGACGGTGCCGCGCTCGCGGGTGGCGGACACCGTCAGCGCCTCCAGCACGACCGCGGCGGCGGAGAGCGAAACGTCCTGCGTGGCGGTGCCGCCGGCGGGCACCTGCACGCCGGTCACGGTCTTGGTGGCGTACCCCAGCAGCGTCACGGTCAGCGACTGCGCGCCCGCAGGGACGCCGGTGATCGTGTAACGGCCGTCGACGCCGGCGCTGGCGGCGCGCGCGGCGCCTGGCACGGCCACGCGCGCGGCGGGGAGCGGGCGCCCGGTGGCCGCGTCCACCACGCGGCCGGTGACGGCGCCGGTGGCCTGCGCGGCCAGCGGCGCGGCGGCCAGGAGCAGGGCCGCAAAAGCAGACGCGAGAGCGGCGCGCAGCCGGCTCCCGCGTCGCAGCTCGGGACCGTGGGATGGGCGAGGGTCTCTCACGTGGAAGCCTCGGGGTTCGGGTTCGTCGGGTTCGGACGCGACGAATCTCCCACCCCTGCATCACGACTCCACGCATCCCCCGTCGCGGTTGCGTCACGGGCCAACGGCAAATGCATCACGCAGAGCCGCGGAGGGACGCGGGTGCAGAGGAGGAATCGCACGTGCCGCATGATCCGGAACCGGGCAAAATGTACGGTGTTTCTCTTGCATTCGAAGGAATGCATGGATAGATTTCAGGCCATGAACAAGCATGAACAGGACACGCGGATCGGCCTCCGTCTCAAGACGCTGCGGGAGGCGCGCGGCGTCAGCCAGGAGCGGCTGGCGGCGGGAATGCAGATCGAGAACCGCCAGACCATCGCGGCCATCGAAGCGGGCGCGCGGCGGGTGAGCGCGGAGGAGCTTGCGCGGGCGGCCGCGCTGCTGGGCGTTC
>DASTLD010000175.1:0-5656 GCA_035715345.1 Longimicrobium sp. | reverse complement strand
GCCCGGCGGCGGAGCGGATGTTCGGCTGGACCCAGGAAGAGGTGCTCCGCAGGCCCAGCCCCCTCATTCCGGAGCACGAGCGCCAGGCCGCGGACAGCCTGCGCGAGCGGGTGCTTGCGGGCGAAAGGGAGGACCACCTGCGGGAGCTCGCGGACGGGTTCGGGGCCGTCATCGAGGCGTCGCCGCTGCCCATCGTCGCCATCGACCGCGAGGGCCGCATCGAGTTGTGGAGCCCGGCGGCGGAGCGGATGTTCGGCTGGACCCAGGAAGAGGTGCTCCGCAGGCCCAGCCCCCTCATTCCGGAGCACGAGCGCCAGGCCGCGGACAGCCTGCGCGAGCGGGTGCTTGCGGGCGAACGGTTCACGGGCATGGAGATCCGCCGGGTGCGCAAGGACGGCTCGCACATCGACCTGAGCTTCTCGACCGCTCCGCTCACCACGCGCGCGGGCGAGATCTACGGCAGCATCTTCATCCTGGACGATATCACGCAACGCAGGAAGGCCGATGAGCGGCTGCGCTTCCTGGAGACGGCGGGGCGGGTGATCGGCGGGCTGTTCGAATACGAGGACCGGCTGGAGAGCCTGGCCCGGCTGACCGTGCCCGCCCTGGCCGACCTGTGCGTCATCGACCTGCTGCGGGACGACGGCACCGTGACGCGGGCCAAGGCCGTGCACGCCGACGCGCGGCAGGAGGATCTGCTTCGGGTGGCCGACGCCCCGGTGGACGGCGGTCCGTTCGCGCGCGTGATCGCCGGCGAGGCGCTCCTTGCAGCGGCGGACGGGGATGAAGCCCTGCGGCTGCTGGCGCGGGGGACGGAGCTGGACGCCGTCCGGCGACTGGGCGTGCGGTCGCTGATCAGCATGCCCCTGGAGGGCCGCGGCCGCACGTTGGGCGTGCTCACCATGGCGTCGGCGGAGTCCGGGCGGCGGTACCGTGACGAGGACCTGTCCCTGGCCAGGGAGATGGCCAACCGCGCGGCGCTCCTGCTGGACAACTCGCGCCTCTACCGCGAGGCGCAGCAGTCCACTCGCGCCCGCGAAGAGATCCTGGCCGTGGTGTCGCACGAGCTGCGCAACCCGCTGCAGGCCATCACCGTGCTGGTGGACACGCTGCTGCAGTGGCTGCCGCCCGAGTCCTGGCGCGACCGCGAACGGCGGCAGCTGGAATCCGTTCGGCACGTCTCCCGCCAGATGTCCCGGCTCGTGCAGGACCTGCTGGACGTGACCCGCATGGAGGCCGGCCACTTCTCGGTCCGCCCCGACCGCGAGGTGCTGGGGGAGATCGTCGACGAGGCGCTCGAGATGCTGCGCCCCCTCGCCGACCGGGAGAACGTCCGGCTGGAGGTGCGCGTGCCCGACCGTGCCGGGGCCGTGCTGGCGGACCGGCAGCGGGTGATCCAGGTGATCGGCAACCTGGTGGGCAACGCGATCCGCGTGAGCCCGGGCGGCGCCGCGGTGAGCCTGGACGCGGAAGTCTCGGGCTCCGAGGTGTTGTTCCGCGTGTCCGATGCCGGGCCCGGGATTCCGCGCGAAGACGTTCCGCACCTCTTCAACCGCTTCTGGCGGCCGGACCGGGCCGGAGGGCTGGGCGCGGGGCTGGGCCTGGCGATCTCGCGCGGTATCGTGGAGGCGCACGGCGGCCGCATCGGCGTCGAGACGGGCCCGCGGGGCAGCACCTTCTGGTTCACCGTGCCCACGGCGGCCGCCGGAGACGAACGGGGCGCGGAGGAGGCGTACGACGCCGTCGTTCTGCTCGCCGGCCGGGAGCGCCGGGCAGAGACCGTCGGCGAGCGTAATCGCGACTCCGGCGCACGCGAGCATGCGGCCGCCGAGCGCCAGGCCCGCTTCAGCGAAGGGGTGGGGCGGGACGGCGGCCGGTCGCCAGGAACGGATTCCGGCCTCGTGGAAGCGCTGCGGGACCAGCTGGCGAACGCCATGCACCTGGGGCACATCGAGCCCGGCGACCGGCTGCCGAGCATCCGCGACCTGTCGCGGCGCTTCGGCGTGACGACCTACGCCGCCGTGCACGCGTACGAGGCCCTGGCCGCCGAGGGCCTGGTGGAGAAGCGCGGCCGGTCGGGGATGTACGCCGCGGCGCAGGACTCGCCCGGGCAGGGGCTGCTGGGCGAGACGGCGCTGTGGCTGGTCGACGTCCTCGCGGGCGCGTGGGAGCACCAGATCAAGGTGCCGCATGTGCCGGACCTGGTGCGCCGCTGGACGGCGGCCGTACGGCTGCGCGCCGCGTGCGTTGAATCCGACGGCGACACGCTCACCGCCCTCTGCGCCGACGTCGCCAACCACTTCGGCATGGAATCGCGGGCCCTGCGCCCGGAGGAGCTCGCGGCCGGCGCGGAGCGGGGCCGCGGCCAGGCGCCCCACCCGCTGCACGACATAGACGTGCTCATCACCACCGCCTACCACGCCGCAGAGGTGCGGCGAACGGCGGAGGCGCTGGGCAAGCCCCTGCTCGTGGCCGGGGTGGACCCGGAGCACGCGCGCGCGGTGGAGGACTGCCTTCGGCAGCGCGATCTCACGGTGGTGTGCGCGGATGCGCGGTTCGGCGAGCGGGTGCGGGGGATGCGCGGCGGCCGGTACGCCTCGCGGGTGCGCGTGGTGCTGGCGGACGACGCCGCCGCGCTTACCGCGCTGGACCCGGCCGATCCCGTGTTGCTGACCCGTGCGGCCCACGAGCGGCTGGACGGGGCCGAGCTGCGGCCGCTGGTGCCCCTTTCGCCGTTCATCTCCCCCGTCTGCTCGCGGTCCCTCACGGAGCTGCTCGTCCGCCTCAACGTGGAGGCGCGTCGAGTCTAACGTGCGTTCGTGGGGCACCCGGCGAAAAGCCCGCTTCCATTGGCCGGTTCACAATCATCCCGTGGCTGTTGCGCGCGGAGGGCGACAGATGGGCCAGGCGACGCAACTGTCCGCCCGCCGGAACGGTGTTGTCGTGTGATCCGGCTGACCCTTTCCACATGGAGGTGCGAATGCACTGGGTGCTCTGGCCCGTGGCGATGCTGGTGGTGCTGGCGGCGGGGGCGTGGATCGCCGCCGAGCTCGTCCCGTTCGTCCTCTATCCGCTGATCGCGGCGGCGTGCCTGCTCGCCGGGTGGCGTATCGCCCGGCGTGCCCGCACGCGGGGTGTCTGAGGCGGATGGACATTCCTGCGATCGCGGCCGGACTGGTGCTGGCGGGGGTGCACGTCGTGACGCCGGGCCTGCGCTTTCTGAAAGGCGTGCCCCGGAGCACCTGGCTCTCAGTGGCCGGGGGTGTGTCGGTCGCGTACGTGTTCGTGCACCTGCTCCCCGGGCTGGCGGAGGGCCAGAGGCAGCTGGAGGAAGCCGTCCCGGCGCCCGCCGCGCTCGCGGAACGCAGCGTGTACCTCGTCGCACTCGCCGGGCTGGCGGTCTTCCACGGGCTGGAGCGGCTGGCGAAGGTGTCACGCGCAAGGGCGCGGGGCGGCGACCGGAGCGTGGACCCTGAAGCGGCGACTTCCGCCGGCGTGTTCTGGATCCACATGGCGTCGTTCACCGTCTACAATGCGCTCGTGGGGTACCTCCTGCTGCACCAGGAGGCCGGCACCGGCGCCGGGCTCCTCCTGTTCGTGGTCGCGATGGCCCTGCATTTCGTGGTCACGGACTTCGGGATGGAGGAGCACCATCAGCACCGCTACCGCCGGGTGGGACGCTGGATCATGGCGGCGGCCGTGGTGGCGGGCGTGGCGGCCGGGGCCGCGGTAGCGGTGCACGAGGCGGCCGTCGCCGCACTGGGGGCATTCCTTGCCGGCGGCGTGATCCTGAACATTCTGAAGGAAGAGGTTCCAACCGAGCGCGAGAGCCGCTTCTGGGCTTTTGCTACGGGGATCGTGACGTATTCCGCGCTCCTGGTGGCGGCGTAGCTCCATCCAGCGGTCCCCGCCGCGACCCGGGGAGAAAGGGATTCATGCTGCCAAGACTGCGCCTGGCGTGGAGCCGGATCCGCGACAGCCTGTGGTTCCTCCCCGGCGTGCTGACGCTGGTGGGAGCGGTACTCGCCATCGCCCTCACCCAGGCGGAGGAGCGCGGCGTCTTCGACGTGGAGGTGCTGAGAAGCTGGGTGTTCGGCGGCGGGGTGGACGGCGCGCGTGGCGTGTTGAGCGTCATCGCCGGGGGGCTGATCACCGTCACCGGCGTGGTGTTCTCCGTGACGATTGTGGCGCTGCAACTGGCCAGCAGCCAATTCACCCCTCGTGTGCTACGCAACTTCACAGCGGACCGCGGCAACCAGCTGGTGCTGGGCGTGTTCATCGGCACCTTCACTTACACGCTGCTGGTGTTGCGCACCATCCGGTCGGCGGACGACGGCGAGACGCCGTTCGTCCCGCGGGTGGCGGTCACGTTGGCCGTGGTCCTCGTGCTGGTGGCCATCGGCTTCCTCATCTTCTACATCAACCACTCCGCGCGGTCCATTCAGGTGGCGGCCATCCTGGACCGCGTGACGCGGCGCACGCTCGGCGACATCCGTCGTCTTTTTCCCGAGCACGTGGGTCGTGCGGACCCGGCCGAGCCCTCCGATCCTGTGGGCGAGCCGTCGGACACCGTCCGGGCGGAGGCGGCGGGGTACCTGCAGGCCGTGGACGGGCGCAGCCTCTTCCGGTTAGGGGAAGGCAGGCGACTGGTAATCGCGATGGAGCCCGACATCGGGGACTTCATCCTCCCGGGCCAGGTCCTGGCGTCGGTGTCGCCGCCCGGCGCACTGGACGAGCAGGTGTGCCGCGAGGTGTGCAAGGCGTTCCTGCTGGGCCCCGAGCGCACCCCGGAACAGGACGCCGAGTTCGGCATCGTGGAGATCTCCGACATCGCCATCAAGGCGCTGTCGCCGGGGATCAACGATCCCACGACGGCCTGCCGGTGTATCGACCGGCTCGGGGAGATCCTGCTGGAGATGGGGACGCGGGGACCGCCACCGCCCTGGCGCACGGAGGAGGGGCGCGTGCACTACCGGGCGCGGCATCCCACGTTCGACCGGGCGGTGGCACTGTCATTCGACCAGATCCGCCACTTCGGGGCGTCCAACCCGTCCATCGCGCAGAAGCTCCTGGAGGTGCTCGCGCGGCTGGCGTCGCTGGTGCCTGCGTCCCGCCGCCCCGTCCTCCTGGGGCAGGCGAAGGCGGTGCTGGAGGATGCCCGCGCGCGGATCGAGGCGGCCGGGGACCGCTCCAGGCTGGAGGAGATGGCGGCGCTGCTTCTGTCGCGGTGATGCGAGCGGCGCATGCGGTCGCGCCAGCCGCCCCCGGCGTGATCGGGGCTGGCCGCGCTCGTGTTCTGCCGGGCGTGCACCCTGGCCAACCTGGGATACCTAGCAGCGCTCACCGGCGCGCCCACGCAGCCCGAGGTGCTGCAGGCAATCCGTCCCGCCGTGGCCGATCCTGCTGCGCAGACGCCGGGCGGCGAAGTCGCTACCGAGCAGCGGGCCGAAGGGGCGCGGGATCCGGGATATCCGTGCGCGCGCCCCGATCCGCGACGACGGTGGGACGCGCCGGCGCGGGGAGGGCCCGCCGTAGCAAAATCCACCCGGCGATACCCGCCGCGAGCGAGGCGGCGAAGATTCCCAGCTTCGATTCGTCGACCAAGCCCCCGTCCGGGAACGCCAGCCCCGCGACGAACAGCGACATGGTGAAGCCG
>DASTLD010000174.1:0-15300 GCA_035715345.1 Longimicrobium sp. | reverse complement strand
TCTCCTCGCGGCGCGGCGCGGCGGGATACGCACCCTCCGCGTCGCGCACCAGCTCCGGCAGCAGCTCGGGGGCCTCGCCCTGCCAGCGCTCGATCCACTCGCGGGGAATGCGGTCCGGCACCGGCTGGCCGCTCAGCGCGCCCCACACCAGCGTCCACGCGCGGGGGACGACCTGCCACACCGCGTATCCCCCGCCGCCGGTGGCCACCACGCGGCCGCCGCAGACGCGGTCCGCCGCCTCGCAGACGATGCGGACCGTCTCCTCGTACAGCTTCGTCGTGGCGCGCAGGTGGGTCAGCGGGTCCAGCGCGTGGCCGTCGCAGCCGTTCTGCAGCACGATCACGTCCGGGCGGTACGCCTCGATGACCTCCGGCAGCAGCCGCTCGTGGATGCCCAGCCAGGAGCCGTCCTCCGTGAACGGCTCCAGCGGCACGTTGAGCGAGTAGCCGTACCCCTCGCCCTCGCCCAGCTCGTCCACGAAGCCGGTGCCCGGGAACAGGTACCGCCCGGACTCGTGCAGCGAGAGCGTCAGCACCTCGGGATCGTCGTAGAAGATCCCCTGCACGCCGTCGCCGTGGTGCGCGTCGTAGTCGATGTACATCACCCGCGCGCCGTGCTCGCGCCGGATCCAGGCGATGGCCGCCGCCAGGTCGCTGTACACGCAGAAGCCGGAGCCGCGGTCTCGGTGCGCGTGGTGCAGCCCGCCCGCGATGCTGAACGCCCGCTTCACCTCCCCGCTCATCACCAGCTCCGCCGCGCGGATCGTGGCGCCCGTCACCAGCGAGGTGATCTCGTGCATACCGGGAAAGATGGGCGTGTCGTCCGTGCCCAGCCCCCACTCGTACGCGTCCCCCCGGTCGCCGCCCCCGCTGAAGCGCTTCACCGCTGCGAGGTATCCGGCGGAGTGCACCGCCAGCAGCTCCTCGTCCGTGGCCATGCGCGGCGGCACCATGCGGCAGGTGCGGCCGTCCAGCAGCCCCAGCGCCTCGATCAGCGAGACGGTCAGCTCCAGGCGTTTGGGGTTGAACGGGTGGTCGGGGCGGAACCTGTAGCCGGTGACGGCGGGGTCCCAGATCAGCGCGCACGGCACCGGGCTCACGCGGGCGCCCCCGTGCGCAGGTCCATCTCCAGCGACGGCCACCCCACGCGGTACCCCGCCGCCTCCAGCGCGCCGATCACCTCGCGCGGGTCGATGGTGGCCACGTGCACGATGACCACGCGCCGCCCGCGCCCCGGCGGCACCAGCAGCGAGCACACGTTCAGCCCCAGGTCCGCGCCGATGATCCCCATCGCCCGCGCCAGCTCGCCCGGCCGGTCCGGCAGCTCGATCTCCAGGCGCGACGAGGCGCCGGGCGGGCCCAGCATCTCCGCGAACGCCGCCAGCACGTCGCTCTCCGACAGCATGCCCAGCAGCGCCCCGCGCGCGTCCACCACCGGCAGCGCCCCGATGCGGTGGCGGTGCATGAGCTTGGCGGCGTCCTCCACGGCGTCGTACGGGCCGATGGTCACCACCTCGCGCGTCATGACCCGCGACACCGGCGCGCGCTCCACCTCCGCCGCGTCCCCACCGCCGGTGGACAGGGGCGAGGGGAGCGCCAGGCGCAGGTCGCGGTCGGAGACGATGCCTACCACCTCGCCCCCCGCCACCACGGGCAGGTGGCGGACGCGGTGCTCGCGCGCCAGGCGCAGCGCCTCCGCCAGCGGCAGGTCCGGAGACGCGGACACCGGGTTCCGCGTCATCCGCGTGCTGACCAGCATGTTCTCGGGATCGGGATCGGGGGAGATGGGGGCGCGGAGAGGCGCCCCGGGCCGTCAGAGGTCGATCTTCTGCCCCGGCAGGCGGCCGGCGAACCCGGCGCGGGTGCAGACCAGGCACACCGAGCCGGCGGCGTCGATCCACACCACCGCGTTCTGCCCGAAGACCAGCCCCATCTCCACCAGCAGCGGCCGCACCTCGCCCAGCAGCAGGTAGCCGGGCTCTTCCCAGGCGCCGTCCGCGGCGCGCGCCACCGTGCGGCGGTGGGCAAGGCCCAGCGAGCGGATGTGCCGCAGCAGCTCCACGTCCGCCTCCGCGTTCTCCGCCGCGGTGCGGGGGATGGAGGCCGGGTTGTAGGCGGTCACGATGCCCGACGGGCGCAGCTGCGGGTCCGCCGCGGTGCCGTCCAGCCGCACCTGCAGCGGCCCGGCGGTGGTGTCCACGGTCCAGGCGGCCTGCCCGTAGGCGCGGAGCAGCTCGGCGTCGGGGACGTAGCCGGGCACGGCGGGGGCGGGGCTAGAGGCGGTTTTCACTGACCAGGTTGCCGGAGGCGTCGTAGACGCGCAGGACGTTGGCCCTGCCGTCGTAGTCGGCGTCGATGAGCTGATAGGCCAGCGCGCCGTTGCGGTAGATCTCGATCATGTCCGCCCGGCGGTCGCCGTTGCGGTCGCTCCAGGTGGCCACGGGGCGCGCGTTGCCCATGAAGCGCACCACGCCGCCGTCGCCCACGGCGCGGATGCCGTCCAGCGCCTGGCCGGTGCCGCTGAACCAGGACGCCAGCGAGGCGCGCCAGCCGCCGCCCAGCGCGGACGAGGCCGGCATCTCCGGCATGTCGCGGGACGGGGGCGCCCACTCCTGCTGCGCGCGCAGCCGCACGGCCGCGATGGCCAGGAGCGCGAGCCCCGCGGCCGTAAAGCCGAGAATGCGTTTCATGGGGAAGGGTCCCTCCGGATGGCGGTTTTCCAACGATACACCCCTACACGCCCCCCGCGCCAGGGTTCCGTGCGGGGGTACGGCCGTTGCGTACGGTGGATGGCGCTTTCTCCGCGCCACTGCTGGCGATTCCGCCGCCGGCGCGCCAACCCCTTGCAGGAAAGACGGATGCCCTCACCGGCCATCGCGCGGGCGCGCTACCAGGGCCTTGCCGCCGCGCGCCGGTGGACCCACGACCCGGCCCGCCCGCGCGAGCCGTTCTCGCTCTCCGTGGGCGACCGCGTGGGCGAGCTGACCGTGATCGGGCACCTGGCGCGCGGCCGCATGACCGAGCTGTACCAGGTCTGGAGCAACCGCCACTGGTGCGCGCTGACCGGCAAGCTGGTGGCGCCGGAGCACTGCGCGGACGGCCAGGCGCCCGCGCCGCTGCGCCGCGAGGCGGAGGTGCTGGAAAAGCTGCGCCACCCCAACATCGTGCGCCTGTTCGGCAGCGACCAGGCGGACGGGCGCCCCTACATCCTCCTCGAGTACCTGGCCGGCCCCAGCCTGTTCGACGTGCTGGAGGCCATGCCGCGGCGCCGGCTGCACGTGCCGGACGCGGTGCGCGCCATCATGCACGTGGGCGCGGCCATCCACTACCTGCACCGCTGCGGCTGGCTGTACCGCGACCTCAAGCCGGGCAACATCCACCTGCGCGAGGGCATCCCGGTGCTGCTGGACTTCGACGTGGTGCGCGAGATCGAGCCGGTGCGCCGCCCCGCGGACCGGCTGGGCACCGCGCCGTACATGGCGCCGGAGCAGGTGCTCAAGGAGCCGCTGACGCCGGCCACGGACGTGTACGGGCTGGGCGCCGTGCTCTACGAGCTGCTGACCGGCAAGTGGCCCACGGAAGAGCCGGAGGACGACGACTGGGAGTTCGACGACGAGGACGACGAGGACGAGGAGGCCTTCCGCGCGCGGCTGCGCACGCCGGTGGCGGACCGCAACCTGACCCCGCGCGAGCTGGAGGCCCGCTACCCCCAGATCAGCCGCCCCGCGGTGCCGCTGCGGGCGCACCTGCCGGGGGTGGGCAGGGAGCTGGAGGGGGTGATCCTGCGCTGCCTGGAGGCAGACCCCGAGGCGCGCTACCAGACGGTGAGCGGCATGCTGGCGGCGCTGGCGCCCACGCTCAAGGGGCGGCACCGCCTGTGGCCGCCGGAGGCGCCCATCGAGCGCCGCGCGGACACCCGCACGCGCTGAAAACGCCCGGAACATCCGCTTTTCCGCCCGCGGAGCTTGACCGCGGGCGGAAAAGGCGTATTTTCAGGCCAGCGAATCGCGAGGGTTCGCAACCGAGCGTACGCTGCAGACCTGGGGGCGCGAACCGCAGGTCGTTCGCCGTTCCCCCGAACCGGAAGGAAAGCTTCGTGGTCGAGATCAAGCTGGAAGAGACCGATCGCCTCGACTGGGCGCTCAAGCAGTTCCGCCGCCGCATGATCCGCTCGGGCATGTTCAAGGACATGCGCCGCAAGCGCTTCTACGAGAAGCCCAGCGAGGCGCGCAAGGCCAAGGAGAAGGCCGCCGAGCGCCGCCGGCACAAGGACCGCAAGCGGGCCGCCCGCCGGTACGACTTCTGATCCGGCGGTAAGGTCAGTCCAGAACGACGAGAGAGGCCCGGGCGCGCTGCCCGGGCCTCTCCTGCGTGTGGGTCTCGGAGCGGGCGCTTACCAGCGGTCGCGATCGCCGCCGCCGCCGTAGCCGCCGCCACCCCCACGGCCGCCACCGCCGCCCCGGCCGCCGCCGCCGCCGTAGCCGCCGCCGCGGTCACCCCCGCCCCCGTCCGCCGGCGCGTCGAGCCGCACCACGCTCTCCGCGGCCGGGCCCTTCTGTCCCTGAACGACGTCGAACTCCACGCGCTCGCCGTCGTTCAGCGTCTTGAACCCGGAGCCCTGGATGGCGGAGTGGTGGACGAAGACGTCCTTCTCCCCGTTGTCACGGGTGATGAAGCCGAAGCCTTTCTCCGGATTGAACCACTTGACGGTCCCCTGTTCCCTCGGCATGTCACTCGCTCGGCAGAAGAAGGTGTTGGTTGCTGGGTGCTCCGCTTAATAACGCGCGCACGGCGCACAAGCAAGTAGCTCGTCGTCCGCTTCCGCCCCGCCCTGCGGCTCAGCGCAGCCGCCGCTCCGGCGGAATGAGCGACCGGTGGATGCCGATGGCCGCGCGCGTGCCCTCGGCGGCGGCGCGTATTGCAAGCCTTGAGCCGGGCGTGATGTCGCCCGCCGCGTAGACGCCCGCGACGGTGGTCCGGTGGTCGCCGTCGACCTCCAGGATGCCGTCCTCGTCGGCCGCGCAGCCCAGGTCCGCGGCAATGCTGGAGCCGGGTCCGCTGGCGATGTTGAAGAACACCGCCTCCACGTCCAGCGGCGGCCCGTGGTGAAAGTGCACGCGCCGCACCTGCCCCCCGTCGCCCTCCAGCCGCGCCAGCTCCTCCTCGCGGACGTGGATGCCCCAGCGCTCCAGCGCCCGCAGCGCGCTGCCCTCCACGTCCGCGGGGTGCCCGTCGGTCAGCACCGTCAGGTCGCCGGCCCAGGTGAGCATGCCCATGCAGTAGGCGGCGATCTTCTTTCCCCAGCCGATGACGGCGACGTGCCTGCCGGTGATGGAGGGACCGTCGCAGTCCGGGCAGTGCCAGATGCTGCTGCCGTAGAAGTCGTCGAAGCCGGGGATCTCGGGGACGATGTCCTTGAGCCCGGTGGCCAGCAGGATGCGGCGCGCGCCCACGGAGCGCCCGTCGGAGAGGGTGACGGTGAAGTCGTCCTCCGCGCCCTCCACGCGCTCCACCACGGCGGCCTCCAGCTCCGCGCCGGCGTCCTGCGCCTGGTGGCGGGCAATGCGGCGCAGCTCCAGGGGCTCCACGTCCTGCAGGCCCAGGTAGCCGTGCACCGCCCAGGTCATCTTGTTGCGCGGGTCCTGCGCGTCGAACAGGCGCACGCGGTGGCGGTAGCGCGCCAGCCAGAACGCGCCGGCCAGCCCCGCGGGGCCGCCGCCGACCACCACGGCGTCGTACTTGTCTCCGTCGGGCATCCGGAGTGCCGAGTGCGTGAGTGCGTGAGTGCGATGCAGGACGCTCGGTCGTGCGATTGGAGCGCGGGGCGGGTGCAAGGGGCGCGCCCGGCGCGGAACGCATGGTTGCGAAGGGCGCGGCGGGGGCTATTCTGTCCCGCCGCCGCAACCGCATCACCCCGCAGCCGAGGAGAAGCCGTGAGCCGAGTGCCGCCGCTGGCCGCCGCCCTGCCGCTCGCCGCGCTGCTGTGCGCGGGCGCCGCCCACGCCCAGCCGCAGGCGCAGGGCGGGCCGGGGCTGGAGAACCCGCGCATCCACGAGGCGGCGGCGCAGGTGTCCGCCGCGCGCATCGAGGCGGACGTGCGGCGCCTGGCCGGCTTCGGCACGCGGCACACGCTCTCCGACACCGTCTCCGCCACGCGCGGCATCGGGGCGGCGCGGCGCTGGCTGTTCGCGGAGTTCGAGCGCATCAGCCGCGACTGCGGCGGGTGCCTGGAGGTGCGCTACGTGGGCGACGTCGTCCCCGGCAACCCGCAGGGGCGCATTCCCGTGGACACGCGGGTGGTCAACGTCGTGGCCATCCAGCGCGGGCAGACGGACCCCGGCCGCCACGTGCTGATCCTGGGGCACTACGACTCGCGCGTCACGCAGGCCAACGACGCGACCAGCGACGCGCCCGGCGCCAACGACGACGCCTCCGGCACCGCGGCGGTGCTGGAGGCGGCGCGCGTGCTCTCCAGGCAGCGGTGGGACGGCACCATCGTCTACGCGGCGCTGGCGGGCGAGGAGCAGGGGCTCAACGGCAGCGCCATCCTGGTGGCGCACGCCAGGGCGAACGACTGGCGCATCGCGGCGGTGCTCAACAACGACATCATCGGCAACTCGCGGGGGATGAACGGCGCCACCGACAACACGGTGGTGCGCGTGTTCGCGCCCGGCATCGCCGTGGAGGCGCAGGCGGCGGAGCTGCGGCGCTACCTGTACAGCGGCGGCGAGCTGGACACGCCCACCCGCCAGCTGGCGCGCTACGTGGACCGCATCGCGGACCGCTACGTGCCCAACCTGGACGCGCGCGTCATCTACCGCCTGGACCGCTTCGGCCGCGGGGGAGACCACACGCCCTTCTTCAACGCCGGCTTTCCCGCGGTGCGGCTGACGGAGGTGTACGAGGACTACACGCGCCAGCACCAGGACCTGCGCGTGGAGAACGGCATCCACTACGGCGACGTGCCGGACGCGATGGACTTTCCCTACGCGGCCCGCATCACCCGCCTGAACGCGGCGGCGCTGGCCTCGCTGGCCGCCGCGCCCGCCGCCCCGGACTCGGTGACGGTGCGCGGCGGCGTGTCGCCCAGCACCACGCTGCGCTGGCGCGCGGTGCAGGCGCCGGACCTGGCGGGGTACCGCGTTTACTGGCGCTGGCCGGACCAGCCCGCCTGGCAGTACTCGCGCTGGGTGGGCAACGTGACGGAGGCGGTGCTGGAGAACGTGGTCATCGACAACTACTTCTTCGCCGTCGCGGCGGTGGACCGTGAGGGCAACGAGAGCCTGCCCGTCTACCCGTTGCCCGGACGCTGAACCGCATCGCGCCCCCGGCGCCGGAACCCTTCTTGCGGCTCCGGCGCCCGGGCGGCGCACCCCCGTCCTCGACAACCCTTCGCTGACCCCCCAGGAATGAGCTGGCTGGACTGGGCCGTGCTTGCGGTCGCCTTTGCCGTTGCGGTCGCGGGCGTGTTCGCCGCCGTCGTGGTGGCCAACCGCCGCGTGCGCGCGGGCACCGCCGGGGCGCGCGCGGTGCAGCGCAGCGAGGAGCGCTTCCGCTCGCTGGTGGTGGCGTCCGCGCAGATCGTCTGGCGCGCGGACGCGGACGGCCGGTTCGCGGAGCCGCAGCCGGAGTGGGCGGAGTTCACGGGCACCACCTTCGAGCAGTACCGCGGCGACGGCTGGAGCGCCTCCGTCCACGCCGACGACCGCCGGCGGGTGATGGAGGAGTGGCGCGGCGCGGTGGCCGGCGCGCGGCTGCTGGAGACGGAGTTCCGCCTGTGCCGCGCGGACGGCGAGTGGCGCCGCGTGGCGGTGCGCGCCGTGCCGGTGGGCGTGGAGGACGGCCGCGCGCGCGAGTGGATGGGCGCGGTGACGGACGTGACCGAGCGGCGGCGCGTGGAGTCCACCCGCGACTTCCTGGCGGAGGCCAGCCGCGTGCTGGCCTCGTCGCTGGACTACGAGACCACCCTGCGCAGCGTGGCGCGGCTGGCGGTGCCCGCGCTGGCGGACTGGTGCGCGGTGGACGTGGTGGACGAGGACGGCAACCTGCACCGCCTGGCCGTGGAGCACACGGACCCCGCCAAGGTGGACTTCGTCCGCCAGATCCAGGAGCGCTACCCCTCCGATCCCAACGCCCCCAACGGCACCCACCACGTGGTGCGGACGGGGAAGTCGGAGATGATGCCCGACATCCCCGACGCCCTGCTGGTGGCCGCCGCCCGGGACGAGGAGCACCTGCGGCTGGTCCGCGAGCTGGGGCTGCGCTCCTACATCTGCGCGCCGCTGGTGGCCCGCGGGCGGGTGATGGGCGCGGTGACGCTGGCCAGCGCGGAGTCCGGCCGCCGCTACGCGGAGGCGGACCTGGCGGCGGCCGAGGACCTGGCCCGGCGCGCGGCGGTGGCCATCGACAACGCGCGCCTGTACGGCGAGACGGAGGAGGCGCGCAGCCGCCTGGAGCAGCAGGCCGCCGAGCTGCAGGAGACGCAGGCGGAGATGGAGATGGCGCACGACGAGCTGCAGCGCGCCTACGAGGACCTGGCGGTGCGGACGGTGGAGGCGGAGCGCGCCCGCGCCGCGGCGGACCAGGCCAACGAGGCCAAGAGCCAGTTCCTGGCCACGATGAGCCACGAGCTGCGCACGCCGCTGAACGCCATCGCCGGGTACACGCAGCTGCTGGAGATGGGCATCCACGGCGAGGTGAGCCCCGCGCAGCGCGAGAGCCTGGAGAAGATCCGCCGCAACCAGCAGCACCTGCTGGGGCTGATCAACGACGTGCTCAACTTCGCCAAGATCGAGGCGGGGCAGGTGCAGTACGAGCTGCGGGACGTGCCGCTGGACCAGACGCTGGCGGCGGTGGAGGCGCTGGTGGAGCCGCAGCTCCGCGCGCGCCAGCTCCGCTACGAGTATCACCCCGGCGACCCGCGCACCACCGTGCGCGCCGACCCGGACCGCATGGAGCAGATCATCCTGAACCTGCTCTCCAACGCCATCAAGTTCACGGAGCCGGGCGGCCGCGTGGAGCTGGGGTGGGAGGCGGCGGACGGCCACGCGCGGGTGCACGTCACGGACAGCGGGCGCGGCATTCCCCCGGACAAGCAGGACGCCATCTTCGAGCCCTTCGTGCAGGTGGACCCGGCGCTGACCCGCGCGGCGGAGGGCACGGGGCTGGGGCTGGCCATCAGCCGCGACCTGGCGCGCGCCATGCGCGGCGACCTGACCGTGCGCAGCGAGCCGGGGCGGGGCAGCACCTTCACGCTGGCGCTGCCCCTGGGCCGCCCCCGCGAAGCCGCGGGCGGCGCGGCGGCGTGATGGCCGCGCGGAGCCGCGGACGATGAGGGATGCATGACGATGCGGCGCCCCGGGTCGACAGGGGCGCCGCAAGCGCTTATTTTCCCGGCGTTTTGCCCGATCCTGCACCCGACCGACCATCCGGCCGAAGTGGTTTCATGAGCCAACCCGCCCAGACCGCGACCGCGGCGCGCACCCCCCGGGACGCCGCGGGCACGGACGCGACCGTCCACCGCCCCCCGTACCTGGCGGCGCTCGGCGTCTCCGCCGCGCTGTTCGTCCTGTACCTGGTGACCCTGGCGCCGACCACGGCGTTCTGGGACACCAGCGAGTACATCGCCACCGGGCACATCCTGGGCGTTCCCCACCCGCCGGGCAACCCGCCGTTCGTGCTGCTGGCCAAGACCTGGTCGCTGCTGCTGGCGCCCTTCGGCCTGTCCATCGCGCAGCGCATCAACCTGTTCTCCGCGCTGATGACGGCGGGGGCCAGCTTCTTCTGGTTCCTGGTGACGCACCGCATCCTGGTGGCCTTCACCGCCAGCGAGACGGTGCGGCGGGTGGGCGCGGCGGCGGCGGTGTGGGTCAGCGGCACGGCGTTCACGGTGTGGAACCAGTCCAACGTGAACGAGAAGGTCTACACGGTCACGCTGATCACCATCGCGGCCATGTCGTGGATCGCGTTCCTGTGGCGCGACCACGTGGACCAGCACACCGGGCTGCGCGCCACGGCGGCGGGCAAGCGCTTCAAGGACGACAACGCCATCCTGCTGGTCGTCTACCTGCTGGCCGTCTCGGTGGGCAACCACCTGATGGCCTTCCTGGCCGCGCCGGCGCTGTTCGTGTTCCTGATCCTGGTCAAGCCGCGCGCGCTGACCAACTGGCGCCTGTATCCCCTGGCGGCGGGGTTCGCCACGCTGGGGCTGCTGATGCAGCTCTACCTGCCCATCCGCGCCAACCTGGACCCGGTCATCAACGAGGCCTCGCCCAAGTGCGAGAGCGTGGCGGCGGCGGTGCCCAGCGTGCTGACCATGGGCCGCGTGGGCACCTGCGAGGACCTGGCCGCGGTGCTGCGGCGCGAGCAGTACCAGAAGCCCCCGGTGGGCGAGCGCATGGCGCCGTTCCACCACCAGATGGCCAACTTCTTCCAGTACTTCGACTGGCAGTGGTCGCGGTCGCTGAACGGGCGCATCGGCTACTTCGGCAGCGCGCGCATGCCGTTCACGCTGCTGTTCCTGGGGCTGGGCATCGCGGGCGCGGTGGCCAACTTCCGGCGCGACCGCAAGAGCTTCTGGTACATGGCGGTGCTCTTCGGCACGCTGTCGCTGGGGCTCGTGTTCTACATGAACTTCCGCTACGGCTACACGCAGGTGCGCGAGCTGGGGCTGGAGGACTCGCGCGCCGAGGTCCGCGAGCGCGACTACTTCTACATCATCACCTTCTCCGTCTGGGGGCTGTGGGTGGGCGTGGGGCTGACCGCGCTCTGGCTCAAGCTGGCGGCCCTGTTCGCGGGCATGCGGAACCGGCTGCTGCTGGCCAGCCCGGTGCTGGCGCTGGCGCTCATCCCCCTGGGGCTCAACTGGAAGTACGCCACCCGCACCGGCGACTACGCGGCGCGCGACTTCGCGTACAACATGCTGCAGTCGGTGGAGCCGTACGGGGTGCTGATCACCAACGGCGACAACGACACCTTCCCGCTCTGGTACGCGCAGGAGGTGGAGGGCGTGCGGCGCGACGTGACGGTGATCGTGATGTCGTACCTGAACACGCCCTGGTACACCAAGCAGCTGCGCGAGCTGACCAAGCCCTGCCCCACGCCGGACGCGCCGCTGCGCGACCCCACGCGCATCATCTGCCAGCGGCCGTACGAGCCGTCCAGGGGCGTGGCGCCGTACGGCAACCCGCGTCCGCCCACCAAGAGCATCATCGCGCTGGGCGACGTGGAGATCGACGCCATCTCCGGGCGGGGCTACGAGCAGTACCCGCAGGAGCAGGTGTTCGAGGCGCGGGGCATCCAGACCACCATCCCCGCCGGCCAGGTGCTGACGGCGGCGGACATCTTCCTGCTCAACATCATCAGCCACGCGTGGGGCGACCGGCCCATCCACTTCGCGGCCACCACCAACTCGCAGTTCGAGCTGAACCTGGTGCAGCACACCGCGCGCAACGGCCTCTCGTTCAAGCTGGTGAACGCCGAGGACGCGCGGGGCATGACCCCCATCGGCGCCGCGCGCGAGCTGCTGCCGGTGACGGGCGCGTACATGGACCTGGAGCGCAACAAGTTCCTGCACGAGCGCGTGTTCCAGTGGCGCGGCATGCCGGGCCGGGCGGTGTGGTCGGACGACGCCACGCGCAACATCCCCATGCAGTACGTCTACTCGTGGGGCGCCATCGCCACGGTGGAGGACATGCGCGGCAACCGCGCCGCGGGCGAGCAGTACATGAAGCGCGCGGAGGCCTTCCAGGCGCTGGCCCGCGACCGCTGACCCTCCCGCGTGCGGTGATGTGAAGCGCCCCGCCGGCAGCCTCAGCCGGCGGGGCGCTTCCGTTCGGCGCGGGGGCTACGCCGGCTGGGGCTCCGGGGCGGCGCCGGCGCCGGGCTCCGCGGCGGCGGCAAAGACCGGCGCGCGGCCCAGCGAGGCCAGGGAGATCTTGAGGTCCAGCGCCACGTTGCGGAAGCGCTCGGCGCACGACTCCGGCACGTGGACGCGGGTAAAGAGGATGACGGCGAACAGGTCGCCCTGCGGCATCAGCCCGCCGAAGCCCACCACGGAGCGCACCCCGTGCTGTGACACGAACTCCTGGGCGGGGATGTAGGGGCTGCCGGCGGCGTCCTCCACGTAGAAGATGCGGTAGCTCTTTCCCTCCGCCCCGCGCACCACCTCCGGGTGCGGCGCCACCAGCGTGCCCGCGTCCACGCCGAGCGCGCGGACCAGCTCCGCGATCATGGGCGCCTGCTCCACCATCTCCACGGTGGGCAGCGGGATGGCGCGGTGGCCGTGCGACAGGTGGCGGGAGTTCCAGGCGGGCAGGTCGCCCGCGGTGCCCAGCAGGGTCAGGCAGCGCACCTCGTCGCCGGGCGCGGCGCCGCCCAGCGACTGCCGCGCGAACGCCCGCAGCGGCGGCTCCAGCCCGCCGTACGGGTGCGTCCGGTAGAAGCGCACCAGCACGCACTCCCGCTCGCCCGCGGCGTCGCGGCAGGTGTCGTAGAGGTAGCGCGCCACCGCCTGCGCGGCGGCCTCGTGCGAGCCGGCGCCGGCCGTGGCGTCGCGCAGGTCGCGCCCGCAGCGCAGCATCTCCGCGAGGTCGAACCCGGTGAGCGAGAAGCTCATTCCGTCCCTGGTGCGTGGTTCTTCGGGCCTGCTCCCGGCGGCGGGCCGCCGCACGCATCAGGCCACGCGCGCGCGGCGGGCGGGTGCGGGTCTTGCCCGGCGGCGGGCATGGAAGCCGAGCGGGAGATACGGGTGCTGGGGATGGCCGGCAGCCTGCGCGCGGGGTCGTACAACCGCGCGCTGCTGGCCTCCGCCGTGGAGCTGGCGCCCGGGGGGATGCGCCTCGAGGCGTGGGACGGCCTGCGCGACCTGCCCTTCTACGACGCGGGCCTGGACACGGACGAGCAGCGGCCGGCGGCGGTCGTCGATCTCAAGCGGCGCGTGGCGGAGGCGGACGGCGTGCTGGTGGTGACGCCGGAGTACAACGCCAGCGTGCCGGGCGTGCTCAAGAACGCCATCGACTGGGCGTCGCGGCCGGGGCACCGCTCCCCTTTCGCCGGCAAGCCGGTGGGGATGATGGGCGCCGCCAACGGCCTGGCGGGCACCGCGCGCGCCCAGATGCACCTGCGCGAGATCCTGTTCTCCCTGCTGTCGCAGGTGTACCCGCACCCCGGCGTGCAGGTGGCCCAGTCGCCCGCCAAGTTCCAGGACGGGCGCCTGGCGGACCCGGCCGCGCGCGACTTCGTGGCCGCGTACCTGTCCGGCTTCGCGGCCTTCGTGCGTTCGCGCCTCCGGTGACGGCGCGCAACCTCCGCCGCCCGCGGGTGTACCCGCGTTCCCGTCGCACTCCGTACCTCGTACTTCGTACTCCGTACTGACGTGACCCCGCGAACCCTGGCGCTCGCCGCCCTGCCGCTGGCCCTGGCCGCCTGCACCATCGCCGACGTGACGGTGCCGGCGGGCCGGGACGTGCTGGTGGTGGAGGCGGTGCTGCGCACGGACCAGGAGCGGCAGTTCGTGCTGCTGCACCGCAGCATCCAGGATGGCGCGGGCGGCGCCGAGCGCGACGCGGAGGTCACCGTCACCGACGAGTTCGGCCAGGAGTTCCGCTTCAACCAGACCGGCGGCGGCTGCGTGTCCATCAACTCCGCCTACCTGGAGAGCGACTCGCTGCGCATCGACGGCACCTGCTACATGTCGGTGGACTTCGGCGGGTGGGTGGCGCCGGGCGTGGCGTACGAGCTGGAGGTGCGCACCACCCGCGGCGAGGTGGCGCGCGGGCGCACGGTGGTGCCGGGGCAGTTCGCGCTGGCGGGGATGCCGTACTCCACGGAGCAGGACCCGCGCACGGTGCCCACCTGCGAGGTGGTGCCCGGCACGCAGCTCGACGTGCGCTGGCGGCGGTCGGAGGGGGCGTGGGGATACGTGGCGCCGCTGCTGATCCACGGCCTGGGCAGCGCGCTGGGCATGCCGGCGCCCAGCCCGCTGGAGCTGGTGGGCGTCTCCGTCTCCGCGGCGGACACGACCATGGTGCTGCCGGCGGAGTTCGGCGTGTTCGAGCGCTTCCAGTACAACCAGGACCTGCTGCGGGCGCTGCAGGAGGGGCTGCCGCGGGGGGTGTTCGCCAACCTGGTGGTGGCGGCGGCGGACCGGAACTACATCAACGGCGTGCGCGGCGGCTCCTTCAACCCGTCCGGCCAGGCGCGCATCTCCAGCATCGCGGGCGACGGCATCGGCGTCTTCGGCTCGCTGGTGCCGCTGCGCGTGGACGTCGTCTCGCAGAACCCCTCGAGCGTCCCGGACTGCTGAAAAGAGGAAGATCACGCAGAGGAAGAACCGAGAGGTTCAAAAGAGAGGACGCAGAGGAAACCCTTCCGTTCCTCCGCGTCCTCTCTTTTCAACCTCCGCGTCCTCTGCGTGATTCCGGTAGTTTTCAGTTCATGAACGCGAAGACCAGCACGACGGTGGCGCGAATGGTCAGCTCCTGGGCCTGGATGGGCGTGGGCGACGCCTGCTCCACCATCAGGTCCGCGCCGCGGGCGTTCATGATCGGCATCACCATCGGCATCTCCGTGGTGTAGGCCTCGCGCAGCATGCCCAGCGTCACGCCCAGGGCGGACGCCAGCGCCTCCGCGTCCGCGCGCGCCCGGCGCACCGCGTCCTGCAGCGCCTGCGCACGGAACCGCTGCGCGTCGCGCAGGCTGAAGCGCACGCCGTGCGCGCGGTTGGCCCCGCCCGCCAGCGCCGCGTCGATCAGCGCGCCCACCCGCGACACGTCCGTCACCGTGGCGGAGACGGTGTTGGTCACGCGGTAGCCCCGGATGCGCGGCTCGCCCGGCATGCCGGGGCGCTCCTCGTAGTCGGGGAACACCATGTAGTCGCGCGTCTCGATGCGGGTGCGCTCCACCCCCGCGGCCACCAGCGCCGCGATGACCCGCTCCATGCGGCGCGCGTTCTCTTCCGCGGCCGCGCGGGCGGTGGTGCCCGTGGTCTCCACGCCGAAGTCCGCGGTGGCCAGGTCCGGCTGCGCGCGCACCTCGCCGGTGGCGCTCACGCGGATGCCCGGGGGCGTGCGGTCCGGCTGCGCGTGCGCGGGGGCGGCCGCGCAGGCCAGCGCGGCGGCGGCGAGCAGCAGGGAGGCCCTGCGCGGAGGTCGCATCGTCGTCATCTTGTCCGTCCCGGGTTGAGTGCCTGGTAGGAGCACGGGGTACCCGCGCCGCGCGGGACAGGTTGGCGCCGCGGAGGCGCCCGCCGCAATCCGCGGGGAAAAGAAGTTCGGGCCCGGAGCGGGGAGCTCCGGGCCCG
>DASTLD010000173.1:0-12178 GCA_035715345.1 Longimicrobium sp. | reverse complement strand
GGCAGGGCTGGTGGGAGGTGGGATACGGCCAGAACCCCATCCTGCTCTGCATCGGGCCGCAGGAGGACGGGCCGCACAGCTACTCGCTGGGCATCCGGGTGACGGTGACGAACGGCACGCAGACGGCATCCACCACCCGGTGGGTCACGGTCTCGCTGCCGAACGGCATGGCGTATCCCTGCAGCGGCATCTGACCATCCGCCGCGGGCGCGCGCCGCGGAGGTGATGGGCGCCAGGGCGGGTCCGGTTGCTTGACGCTGCCGGACCCGCCCGCCTATATCTCTCCGCCCCTGGATGGGCATCTACGGAGAGCGCGGAGAAAGCGAGCGATGGCCAACGTCCCGCAGGACCTCAGGTACACCGAACAGCACGAGTACGTGAAGCCGGCCGGCGAGGCGGGCGTGTTCTTCGTGGGCATCACGGACTACGCGCAGGGCGAGCTGGGCGACGTGGTGTTCGTGGAGCTGCCGCAGGCGGGCCAGCGCTTCGACGCGGGGGCCAGCTTCGGCACCATCGAGGCGGTCAAGGCCGTCAGCGACCTGTACATGCCCGTGGCCGGCGAGGTGGTGGAGGCCAACGGCGCGCTCGACGCCAACCCCGCCGCCGTGAACGCCGACCCCTACGGCGAGGGGTGGATGATCAAGGTCCGCGCGGACGACCCGGCGGCGGTGGACGGCCTGCTGGACGCCGCGGCGTACGAGAAGCTGATCGGCTGAAGGAAGTGCGTGAGTGCGTCAGTGCGTGAGTGCGGGAGTGGATGCTTCCCGCGCCACGCGCCCGCCCCCTCACGCACTTGCTGTTTCGCACTTCCGCACTCACGCACTCACGCACTTCCATGGCGACCCTGACCTGGCACGGCCACTCCTGCTTCACGCTGGCCACCGGCGGCACGCGGATCATGATCGATCCGTGGCTGGACCAGAACCCCAAGGCCGACATCAAGACCGGCGACGTGGAGAAGCTGGACTACATCCTGGTGTCACACGGGCACTTCGACCACTTCGCGGACTGCGTGAAGCTGGCCAAGAAGACGGGGGCGACGGTGGTCTCCACCTTCGAGCTGGTGGCGTTCACGCAGAAGCAGGGCGTCGAGAACGCCCACGGGATGAACATCGGCGGGGGATACCAGTTCCCGTTCGGGCGCGTGAAGCTGACGCCCGCGGTGCACACCGGCTCCATCGACGGCGACGAGGAGGGCGCGTTCACCACGGACTGCTGCGGCTTCCTGATCAGCCTGGACGAGGGCCCGCGCATCTACCACGCGGGCGACACGGCGCTGATCACGGACATGCAGCTCCTGGAGGGCCGCGTGGACGTGGCGCTGCTGCCCATCGGCGACAACTTCACCATGGGCCCGGAGGATGCCGCCCGCGCCGTGGAGATGATCCGGCCCGCGACCGTGGTCCCCATGCACTACAACACCTTCGACGTGATCGAGCAGAACCCCGCCGGCTTCCGCGAGCTGGTGGGCGACACCGCGAAGGTGGAGATCCTGGAGCCCGGCGGCTCGCTCGAGATCGAGTAGCCGGCCGCGCCAGGCGGGAGCCTCCCGCGTGCGGAGGCCCCCTCCCGAACCCTCCCCCAACTTCGGGGGAGGGCTTTTTTCGTCAGAGGCAGTCCTCCGTGGCTCCGCGTGCTACCGCAGGTCATCTCCGGCCGGCTGAAACCTGTCCCCTGTAACCTGTAACCTGTTCTTGACGGCGCCCCCGATCTCCGCCTAATCTCGGCACACATGCAATCCCCGGCGTCCTCTCAGGCCCGCGCGTGGCGGCTGCTGGACACGCCCCCGGCCCCGGGCGCGTGGAACATGGCCGTGGACGAGGCGCTGGCGGACTCCGTGCGCGAGGGCGGCCCGCCGGTGCTGCGCTTCTACCGCTGGGAGCCGGCGTGCCTGTCGCTGGGGCGCAACCAGCCGTCGGACGGCTACGACCGCGCGGAGATCGCGCGCCGCGGGCTGGACGTGGTGCGCCGCCCCACCGGCGGCCGCGCCGTGCTGCACCACCGCGAGCTGACCTACTCCGCCGCGCTGCCCGACGGCGCGCTTGGGTCGCCGCGGGAGGCCTACACGGCCATCAACCGCGCGCTGGTGGCCGGCCTGCGCCGGCTGGGCGTGCCCGCGCGGGTGCAGGGCGCGTCCGGGCAGCGCGCGCCGGCGCCGAGCCTGGCCCCCTGCTTCGAGCAGCCGGTGGAGGGCGAGGTGGTGGCGGCGGGGCGCAAGCTGCTGGGCAGCGCGCAGCGGAGGGAGCGCGGCGTGGTGCTGCAGCACGGCTCGCTGCCGCTGCACGACGACCAGTCCGCCGTGGCCGCGCTGGTGGCGGGCGGCGGCCCTCCCCCCGCGCCACCGGCCACGCTGGCGGGGCTGCTGGGGGCCGAGCCGGCGTGGGAGGCGCTGACGGAGGCGCTGGCGGACGGGTGGGGGACGGAGCTGGGCGTGGCGCTGCGGAGGGAGGGGCTGACGGAGCGGGAGACGGCGGCGGCGCAGGCGCACCGGGCGCGGTTCGCGGACCCGGCATGGACCTGGCATCGCTGAGCGCCCTTGCCGCGCCGGGGGTGGACGGCGGGCGCATCCGCACCATGACGACGACGCTGGGAGGGGGGAATGATGCATTCCGGGTCCAGGCACGCGCTGCTCGCCCTGTTCACCCTGGCCGCGGCCGCCTGCGGGGGCGGCGGCGGCGGTGACGCGCCCGGCGGCGGCAAGGAAGGCGGCACCCCGCGCCAGGGCGGGACCGCCGTGGTGGCCGTGCTCTCCGACTTCCAGTCGTTCAACCCCGTCGTCAACACGCACACCACGTCCGACGACGTCATCAAGCACATGCTGTACACGCCTCTCATCCAGTACGATGAGAAGCTGAACCCCAGGCCCTGGCTGGCGGAGCGCTGGGAGCTGAACGACACCAGCGTCACCTTCTTCCTGCGCCGCGACGTCCGCTGGCACGACGGGCAGCCCGTCACCGCCGAGGACGTGAAGTTCACCTTCGACCTGGCCAAGGACTCCACCACCGCCTCGCTGATCGGCTCCGCCTACCTGAACATGGTGGAGAGCGCGCAGGTGGTGGACCCGTACACCGTCCGCTTCCGCTTCACGGCGCCGCACGCCCAGGCGCTGGACGGCTTCTGGTGGGCCCCCGTGCCCCGGCACAAGCTGCAGGGCGCCGACGCCGCCACGCTGACCCAGCACGCGTTCAACCGCGCGCCGGTGGGCAGCGGCCCGTTCAAGTTCGCGGAGTGGAAGAGCAGCCAGTCCGCCACCTTCGAGGCCAACCCGCAGTTCCCCGCGGCGCTGGGCGGCCGGCCCAACGTGGACCGCGTGGTGTTCCGCGTGGTGCCCGAGGCCACCACCATGATCACGGAGCTGATCGGCGGCACGGCGGACATGATCGGCTACACGCTGCTGCCGGAGCAGGCCGCGCAGATCCAGAACCAGGCCAACGTGGACCTGCGGCACTACCCGGCCCGCGAGTTCACCTTCTTTGCCTGGAACAACACGCGGCCGCTGTTCGCCGACGCGCGGGTGCGCCGCGCCATGACCCTGGCCATCGACCGCTCGCGCATCATCCAGGGGCTGCTGCGCGGCTTCGGGCAGCCGGCGGTGGGGATGATCCCGGCGTGGAGCCCCATGCACACGCCCATGGACCCGCTGCCCTACGACGTGGCCCAGGCCAAGGCGCTCCTGGCGCAGGCGGGGTGGACGGACGCCAACGGCGACGGCATGGTGGAGAAGGGCGGGCAGCCCCTGCGCTTCGGCCTGACCATCAACTCCGCCAACCGCCTGCACGGCGACATCGCGCAGATGATGAAGCAGCAGCTCCGCGAGATCGGGGTGCAGGTGGACCTGCGCCCGCAGGAGTTCCAGTCCATGCTGCAGCAGTACAAGGCCCGCGAGTACGACGCGGTGCTGGCCAACTGGGGCCTGGACACCTTCCGCGTGGACCCCACTCCGCTCTTTTCCTGCGCGCAGGCGCGGGTCAAGAACTCCGCCAACCGCACCGGCTACTGCAATCCCCGGGCGGACCAGGTGATGCAGCAGGCCATGGCGGCCACGGACGCGGCGCGGGCCAAGCAGCTCTGGGCGCAGTTCAGCCAGATCCTGCAGCAGGACCAGCCGGTGACCTTCCTGTTCTGGATGGAGGACCTGGCCGGCGTGGGGCCGCGGCTGCGCAACGTGACCACGGACCCGCGCAGCAAGATCGTCAACATCGCCGAGTGGTGGGTGGCCGGGCGGTAGGCGGCCGGAACCCCTGGTGGCGCGGCACGGTAGACGGCGGGTCTCCCGTGCCGCGCGTCGTCCCCAGCGCGTGCCGAGCTCCAACCCACGGCCCATCCAGCACATGAAGCCCATCCATCAGGCCCGCGCCGCCCTGCTTGCCGCCGCGCTGCTGGCCGCCTGCGGCGGCGACGGCGGCCGGCCGGCCGGCACGTCCGCCCGCGGCGGGCGCGAGCCCGAGGTGCCCGAGCAGCAGCGCTACGGCGGCACGGCCGTCATCGCGCTGCAGTCCGACATCAGCGACGTGAACCCGCTGACGTCCACGGACAACACGGCGAACCAGGTGGAGATGTACGTGCTGTACACTCCCGTGATCCGCTACAACGAGAAGCTGGAGCCGCAGCCCGCGCTGGCGCGCTCGTGGGAGGTGAACGCCGACACCACGGAGCTCACCTTCCACCTGCGCAACGACGTCCACTGGCACGACGGGCCCAAGACCACGGCGTACGACCTCAAGCTGGCCTACGACTTCGCGCGCGACCCGGAGACCGCCTTCGCCAACACCGCGTTCTGGACGCACTACGGGCTGGAGTCGTCGGCGCCGGACTCGTTCACCTTCAAGGTCCGGCTGCGCCCGCACGCGGACTTCATGGACCCGTGGCGCACCTTCTTCGCGATGCCCGGCCACGTCTTCCGCGGCGTGAAGGCGTCCGCGCTGCGCAACCACCCGTTCAATGCGCAGCGGCCGGTGGGCAACGGGCCCTTCCGGTTCGTGGAACACCGCGCCGGCCAGCAGTGGGTGTTCGAGGCCAACCGGGAGTACCCGGCGGAGCTGGGCGGGCGCCCCTACCTGGACCGGCTGGTGATGCGCGTGATCCCCGAGGCCGGCACGCGCCTCACGGAGCTGCTGAACGGCACGGTGGACTACTACATCGCCGTCACGCCGGAGCAGTCGGAGCGAATCAAGACGTCGCAGGCGGCGCGGCTGGTCAGCTTCCGCAACCGCTCGTACGTGATGGTGGCCTGGAACCAGCGGCGGGAGATGTTCCGCGACGTGCGCGTGCGGCGGGCGCTGGGCATGGCGGTCAACAAGCAGGGGCTGATCGACGGCGTGCTGCACGGCTACGGCGAGATCGCGCACAGCTCCGTGCCGGGCATCTACTGGCAGTCGGACTCCACCGCCGGCCGCGAGTTCCGCTACGACCCCGAGGGGGCAAAGCGGCTGCTGGCGGAGGCGGGGTGGCGGGACCGCGACGGCGACGGCATCGTGGAGGACGCGCGCGGACGCCCGTTCCGCTTCGAGCTGAACACCAACACGGGCAACCAGGAGCGCGCGGACATCATGACCCTGCTGCAGAGCCAGCTCCGGCAGGTGGGGGTGGACGCGCAGCCGCGGCCCGTGGAGTACAACACGCTCATCGAGCGGCTGAACGACCCTGTGCGCCGCGACTTCGACGCCGTGATCATGGGGTGGATCGCGGAGTTCAAGATCGACGACCGCGACCTGTTCCACTGCGACAAGCTGGACGAGCCGTACCAGTGGGCCGGCTACTGCAACCCGCGCACGTCGGCGCTCATCGACACGCTGCCGCTGGTCGCGGACCGGGCGCGGGCGCGGCCGCTGTGGAGCGAGTACCAGCGGCTGATCGCGCAGGACCAGCCGTACACCTTCCTCTACTTCCAGGTCAGGCTGGAGGGGGTGAGCAACCGCCTGCGCAACGTGCATCCCGACGCCCGCGGCGACCTGGTGGGCGTCAACCGGTGGTACATCCTTCCTGATCGGCGGGGCCGCTGAACACCAGACCGGGACGGTTCTCGATGACGAGCTTGGCGAGGGTACGGGCCGCCGCGCGCGGCGCGCTGGGCCTGGCGGCGCTGGCGCTGGCCGCGTGCGGGGGCGGGGACGACGGCAGGGAGCAGGGCAAGGCGCCGCGCGACGGGCAGCCGCAGCGCGGCGGCACCGCCGTCATCGCCGAGGTCACCGACATCGCCAACCCCATGCCGGTGACCTGGCACGGCGGGCTGGACGCGGACATGATGGACGTGATGTACATGGGCCTCACGGCGCAGCGCTGGGGCGACGGGCGGCTGGTATTCCTGCACTCCGACCGCAACCCGTACGCGCTGTCCTGGCACCACGAGTTCGTGGGGCCGGACTCCACCGCCATCCGCTACCGCATGCGCAGCGCGCTCAAGTGGTCGGACGGGCACCCCATCACCGCGCACGACGTGGTGTGGACGTACGCCATGTACGCCGACACCGCCACCGCCAGCCCGCGCCTGGAGAACGTGGCGCTGATCGACTCCGTGAAGGCGGAGAACGACTCCACCGTCGTCTTCCACTTCAAGCGGCGCTACCCGGGGATGATGTTCGACTCCGGCCTGAACATCGCCCCGCGGCACGTCTACCAGGGCACGCCGCCCGCGCAGCTCATGCAGCACCCGGTGTTCTCGCGCATGCAGGACCTGGTGGTCAGCGGGCCGTTCAAGGTGGGCGCCTACCAGTCGGGCACGCAGCTGACGCTGGTGCCCAACCCGTACTTCCCGGTGCGGCCGCGGCTGGACCGCATCGTCATCCGCCGCATCCCCGAGACCACCACCCGCTTCGTGGAGCTGCAGAACGGGACGGTGGACCTGGCCCGCGGCGCCCCCTTCGACGTGGTGGCGCAGCTGCGCCGCACGCGGCCGGACCTGGGTTGGGAGCGCGAGCGGCTGCGCTACTGGGAGTTCGTGGCCTTCAACCGCAGGACCTTCCCGCCCTTCGCGGACCGCGAGGTGCGCCGCGCGCTGACGCTGGCGGTCAACATCCCCGAGATCCGCCGCTCGCTGCGCATGGAGGAGTTCACCACGCACGCGGTGGGGCCGTACGCGCCCATCTTCAAGGACCTGTACGACCCGCGCGCGCTGCCCCCGCCCCCGTTCGACGCGCAGGAGGCCGCCCGCATCCTGGAGAGCCGCGGCTGGCGCGACACGGACGGCGACGGCATCCGCGAGAAGGACGGGCGGCCGCTGCGCTTCACCATGATCACCAACCAGGGCAACCAGCGCCGCGCGGACGTGGCCACCATGCTGCAGCGCTACTGGCGCGCCGTCGGCGTGGACATGCGGCCGCGCATCCTGGAGTTCGGCACCTTCCAGGAGCTGATGATCGGCAAGAAGGAATACGAGGCCGCGCTGGGCAGCTGGGGCGTGCAGCTCACGCCCGACATCACCCCGCTGTGGCGGCCGGACTCGCCCTTCAACATCGTGGGCTTCGACGACGCGCAGGCGCAGGCGCTGATGGACCAGGCGCTGGCCGCGCCTACCGAGCAGGAGGCCAACCCGCGCTGGCGCGCCGCCGCGGAGCGGATCGTGCAGGACCACCCGTACCTCTGGCTCTACTTCTACGACAACGTCACCGGGCGGAGCGCCCGCCTGCGGGGGGTCAAGGTGGACAGCTACGGCGCGTACCAGAACACGTGGGAGTGGTGGGTGTCCGGCGAGGCCAGGCGAGCCCCGGGCGCGGCCGCGGACACGGGCGCGCCGAAGGACACCGCGAAGTGACGGCGCGATGCTGAGCTACCTGCTGCGCCGGCTGCTGGGCGCCATCCCGCTGCTGCTGGGCATCCTGACGCTGATCTTCTTCGTGGTGCACCTGGCGCCCGGAGACCCGGCCACGCGCTTCGTGGGCCCCAACGTGCCGCCGGAGGTGGTGGAGCAGATCCGCCGCAACCTGGGGCTGGACCGGCCGCTGCACGAGCAGTACGTCAAGTGGCTGTGGAGCTTCGTGCGCGGCGACTTCGGCTTCAGCTTCACCGCCGGGCAGCCCATCGTGAACCTGCTGCCGGGCATCCTGTGGAACACGGTGCAGCTCACGCTGGTGTCGATGGTGATGATCTTCGCCATCGGCATGCTGATCGGCATCGTGCAGGCGGTGCGGCAGTACAGCCTGGCGGACAACGTGCTGACCTTCGTGGCGCTGTTCTTCTATTCCATGCCCAGCTTCTGGTTCGCGCTGATGCTGGTGCTGGTGCTCTCGCTCAAGGCGGGGCAGAACGGCTGGCCCATCCAGTTCCCCGCCTCGGGGATGATGAGCGTGGACTACGAGTACCTGCCGCTGGGGGGCAAGATCGTGGACCGCCTGCGGCACCTGGCGCTGCCGGCCATCGCGCTGGGCATCGGCAGCGCGGCGGGCGTCGCACGGTACATGCGCGGCGCCATGCTGGAGGTCATCCACCAGGACTTCATCCGCACCGCGCGCGCCAAGGGGCTGTCCGAGCGCAGGGTCATCTTCAAGCACGCGCTGCGCAACGCGCTGATCCCCATCATCACCCTGCTGGGCCTGTACCTGCCCTTCCTGCTCTCCGGCGCCGTGCTGGTGGAGACCATCTTCTCCTGGCCGGGCATGGGGCGCGCGGTGGTGAGCGCCATCCTGGAGCGCGACTACCCCATGGTGATGGCGGGGTCGTTCGTGATCGCGGCGCTGGTGGTGCTGGGCAACCTGCTCTCGGACCTGCTCTATGCCGTGGTCGACCCACGCATCCGCAACGACTGACCGATGCGCGCCTCTCCCCACGTAGAGTCCGTTCCGCCGGAGCCGCTGCCGCCCGCCACGCCGCCCCCCGCCGCCGCCGCGCCGGCCGGGCGCGGGGGGCTGGGGTGGAGCCGCTTCGTGTGGCTGCTGCTGGCCTGGGGCCTGGTGGGCTCGCTGGCGTACCTGTCGCGCAGCCCGGTCAAGGGCACCACCACGCTGCCCATGCACCCGGTGGGGGTGGCGCTGGGGTGGGCCACGCTGGCGCTGGTGGGTGTGTTCATGCTGTGGTGGACGTGGCGGCTGGTGGGTCCCGGCGCCGCGCGCCGCGCCCGCACCCGCGGCGACTCGCAGTGGGCCATCGCCGGGCGGCACTTCCGCAAGAACCGGCTGGCCATGGCGGGGCTGGTGGTGATGATCCTGCTCTACGTCATCACCCTCATCACCCCGCTGATCGCGCCGTACCACCCGGAGTACATCCGCGACATGGTGCTGGACCAGTACCTGCCGCCCTCGTCGGAGCACCTGCTGGGCACGGACAAGTTCGGCCGCGACGTGCTGACCCGCATGCTGTACGGGTCGCGCATCTCGCTCTCCATCGGCTTCATCGCGGTGGGCATCAGCATCACGTTGGGCACGCTGGTGGGCGCGCTCTCCGGCTACTTCGGCGGCTGGGTGGACGCGGTGCTGATGCGCTTCACGGACCTCATGCTCAGCTTTCCGCGCCTGGTGCTGCTGATCGTGGTCATCGCGGTGTTCGAGAACTCGTCCATCTTCCTGGTGGTGGTGGTGCTGGGCCTGACGGGGTGGATGGGCACGTCGCGCATCGTGCGCGGCGAGGTGCTGAGCCTGCGCGAGCGGGAGTTCGTGCAGGCGGCGCGGGCGCTGGGCATGAGCGACTTCCGCATCATCATGCGGCACGTGATTCCCAACACCATGGCGCCGGTCATCGTGTCCGCCACGCTGGGCATCGGCCTGACCATCCTGACGGAGGCGTCGCTCTCGTTCCTGGGGCTGGGCGTGCAGCCGCCCACGCCGAGCTGGGGCAACATGGTGGCGGACGGGCGCGACGCGCTGACCGCCGCCTGGTGGATCACGACGTTCCCGGGCCTGGCCATCGTGCTGACGGTGGTCGCGTTCAACCTGCTGGGCGACGGCCTGCGCGACGCCCTGGACCCGCGCCTGAGGACGTGATCATGGCCGCGCGCGCACCCTCCGCCCCGCTGATCACGTTCGACGAGTTCATCGACCAGTACGACGAGATCCACGCCGAGTGGGTGAACGGCGAGGTGGTCGTCCTGGGCGGGGGCGAGGAGCTGCAGTCCCGCATCATCGTGTTCCTGGCGTCGCTGCTCCAGTACTGGGCGGACCTGGACCGCGTGGGCGATGCGTACGTGCCGCCCTACTTCGTCCAGCTCGACGAGGAGACGATCCGCCAGCCGGACCTGTTCTTCATGACCCGCGAGACGGCCGGGCGGTACGCCGATGGCAAGCTGGCGCTCGGCGCGCCGGACCTCGTGGTAGAGGTCATCATCAACGACAGCCGGAGCCGCGACCTCGGCCAGCGGTATCGCGGCTACGAGCGGGCGGGGGTGGCCGAATACTGGGTGATCGACCCTGCTCGCGAGCTGGTCGACGCGTTCCGCCTGAGCGATGGCGCGTTCGTGCCCGTCGATCTCGGTGACCCGCCGGTGCTCCGGACGCAGGCACTGCCGGGGTTGGAGATCCCGGCCGAATGGATCTGGCGCCGCCCGCGTCTGCCCGACGTCTTTGCCCGATGGGGCGCGGAGAAAGAGTGAGCGATGAGCACTGAGGCATGGGGGCTGGTTTGACGCAGAGCGCTGAGACGGCGGGCACCCGGGCCGGCGCGGCCGGGCCCATCCTGCAGGTGGACAACCTGCGCACCTGGTTCAGCACCGACGGCGGCGTGGCGCGCGCCGTGGACGGCGTGTCGTTCCACGTGAACCCGGGCGAGACGCTGGGCATCGTGGGCGAGTCGGGGAGCGGCAAGTCCGTCACCTCGCTCTCCATCATGCGCCTGATCCCGCAGCCGCCGGGGATGATCCAGCCCGGCTCGCGCATCCTTTTCCGCGCGGAGAACGGGGAGATGGAGGACCTGGCCGCCGCCTCGGAAAAGCGCATGCGCCAGATCCGCGGCAACGACATCGCCATGATCTTCCAGGAGCCGATGACGTCGCTCAACCCGGTGTTCACCGTGGGCGACCAGATCGTCGAGTCGCTGCGGCTGCACCAGGGGCTGGGCAAGAAGGCCGCGCGCGACCGCGCCATCGAGATGCTGCAGCTGGTGGGCATCCCCATCCCCCACCAGCGCGTGGACGAGTACCCGCACCAGCTCTCCGGCGGCATGCGCCAGCGGGTGATGATCGCCATGGCGCTGGCCTGCGACCCCAAGCTGCTCATCGCCGACGAGCCGACGACGGCGCTGGACGTGACCATCCAGGCGCAGATCCTGGAGCTGCTCAACCGGCTGCAGCAGGACCTGGGGATGAGCATCATCCTCATCACCCACGACCTGGGCGTGGTGGCGGAGACCTGCGACCGCGTGATCGTGATGTACGCCGGGCAGGTGTTCGAGGAGGGCCCGGTGGACGACGTGTTCCACGACCCGCAGAACCCCTACACGGAGGGCCTGCTGCGCTCCATGCCCAAGCTGGGCGAGACGGTGGAGCGGCTGGCGGTCATCCCGGGCGTGGTGCCCTCGCCGCTCAACTGGCCGGTGGGGTGCCGCTTCCACGACCGCTGCCCGTACGGGTGGGAAAAGACGGAGCAGGAGGAGCCGCCGCTCTTCGACATCGGCCCCGGCCGCCGCAACAAGTGCTGGCTGGTCAAGTATCCCGAGCGCCGCGACGAGGTGCGCCGCGAGACCGGCGGCTTTACCCCCCAGGGCGCGCTGACGGGGACGGGCGCCAGGACGCCGCTGGCGGGCGCGCCGCAGGAGCCGGGCGGCGAGCCCGCCGCGGGGGAGGGCGCCTGATGGCCACGCCGGGGGGGCGCACGCCCGCGGGCGGCCACGGCGCCGGCGACGGCCAGCACAGCGGCGGCGACGCCCCGCGCGAGCCCGCGCGCGGGCTGGTGGGCGAGGGCGTGGACCGCGGCCCGGTGGCGGACGGCGGCGCGCCGCGCGGCGAGGTGGCGCGCATCCCCGAGCCGCCGGAGCGCCGCGAGCTGCCGCCGGCCAAGGGCGACAGCGACCTGCGCGGGCAGACGCCGGCGGACGTGGACCCGCCCGCGGACGCGCTGCTGGTGGTGCGCGGGCTGCAGAAGTACTTCCCCATCCGCAAGGGCTTCTTCAACCGCCACGTGGGCGACGTGAAGGCGGTGGACGGCGTCTCCTTCCACCTGCGCCGCGGCGAGACGCTGGGGCTGGTGGGCGAGTCCGGCTGCGGCAAGAGCACCGCGGGGCGCACCATCCTGCGCCTGATCCCGGCCACGGCCGGCAG
>DASTLD010000172.1:0-25943 GCA_035715345.1 Longimicrobium sp. | reverse complement strand
CGCTGCGACGAAGGAGCAGCGCCACGCCGGTCAGGGTGAGGGCCTCCCCAGCGCCAGCAGGTTCGCGAACAGCCGGTACGCGCCCGGCACGCCCTCCGGGAACTGCCGGAAGAACGCCAGCCCCGTGTAGACGTACGTGCCGCGGCCGTGCTTCGCCACCAGCAGCCCGCCCCGCAGCGGCGCCTCGCCGGGGTCGCTCATCTCCAGCAGCGGCGTGTAGGCGGCGTCCCAGGTGTCCGCGAAGTACAGCCCGCGCTCCTGCACCCATCCCGCCCAGTCCGGCTCCGTGATGCGGTTCGGCGTGGTGAACACGGGATGATCCGGATCGAGCACGCGCACCGGCACCGTCTCGTCGCTCACGCGGCCGTGCGGGCGCGCCATGGTGATGGGGTACGGGGTGAAGCGGCCCTCCACCAGCTCGTACTTGTTGTACTGCACGATCAGCGTGCCGCCCCGCTCCACCCACTCCAGCAGCCGCGCGTTGTGCGCGCCCAGGTCCGGCCGCACCTCGTAGGCGCGGCTGCCCGCCACGATCACGTCGTAGCGGTCCAGGTCGCCCTCGGCCAGGTCGTCGGCGTCCAGCAGGTCCGGCACGATGCCCAGGTTCTCCAGGAACCCCGGCCCCTCCTCGCCCGCGCCGGTGACGTACGCCACGCGCAGCCCCTGCGGCACGCGCACGTCGAACGCGCGCACCACGGAGCGGGCGTCGTGCACCAGCGGCCGCGCGCGCACGTGGGGATAGTCGATGACCTCCACCCCGCGCGTGTAGCGCCGCCCGTCCTCCGTCTCGAACACCGCGCCCACGGGGTACTCGCCCGCCGCGGCGCCCGGCGCAGGGGTCACGGTGAAGCGCACCTCGCGCACCTCGCCAGGGCGGGCGAAGCGGACGGGGACGCGCGCGGGCTCCACGCGCCAGCCGGCGGGCGCCTCCAGCCGCAGCGTGCCCGCCACGCCGCCCGGCTGCTCGGCCGCCAGGCGGACGTGGTACGCCAGCGGCCGCGGGGACCCCGTGGGCAGCACGCGCGTGCGCGGGTCCAGCCGCACGGAGACGGCGGGCACCACCAGCACCGGGCGCCGCAGCTCGCCCTGGCGCAGGTCCACCTCGCGCTGCGTGGCCTCCGTGCGCAGCGGGACGTCGATCCCCTCCACCTTCACGATGGCGCTGCCCCACACAGGACCCATCTCGAACGGCTCGCCCGCGGTGCCGCGCACGAAACCCTCGTCCGGCGCGGGCCAGGCGTACATGGCCCCCGTCCGCGAGCGGCGCAGGAAGTACGGCTGCGTGGCCGGCTCCGCGGCGGGCACCGTCACCCGGAAGCGGCGCGTCAGCATCGTCCCGGGCGCCAGCGTGTGGGGCTCCTGGTACGGCACCGTGTCCACCGCCGCGTACTCCCATCCTCCCTTGGGTCCGAAGGGGAGCGTGGGCAGGAAGCCGGTGACGGCCACCGGGCGCGTCCCCCCGTTCCACAGCGACAGCTCCAGGTCCACCGCCTGCCCCGGCACCACGCGCGCGTCCGCGATCACCGCGTCCAGTACCAGGCCGGAGGCCAGCGCCAGCGCCTGCCACGCCTGCGCCGCCTCGAAAAGCACGTCGTCGTCCGCGGCGGCCAGGCGCAGCACGTCCTTCTGCGGCCGGCCGCTCTGCCCGGACTGCAGCAGCCGGTGGGCCTCGTGCAGGTGGCCGGTGGCGGCAGCCAACTCCGGCACCACCTCGTCCGGCCGTAACGGGTTGAGCCCCGCGCGCACGGCGGCCACGCCCTCCTCGTAGCGGCGCAGCAGCGCCGCGGCCTGCGGCGCGTCCGCGGCCTGCGCGCGGGCGGAGAGCGTGGTGTCCACGCCGCTCCACAGCGAGCCGCCGTCGCCCTCCGCGGGCAGCAGGCGGCGCAGGTATCCCCAGCGCGGGCCGGAGAGCTCCGCGCGGCCCATGTCCTGGCTGCGGTGCAGCGAGCGGCTGGCCATGGCCAGCTGGAAGGGCGAGCGGCCCAGGAGCGGGTCCAGGTCGCCCAGGGCCACGCGCACGGTGCTGCTCTCCGCGCTGCCGCGCAGGCTCTGGTACAGCCGCGCCGGGCGATGCGGCAGCAGCCCCGCCTCGAGCTGGTCGCGGAAGCGCTGCGGGTCGCCGGCCGCCTCGAACGCCTCGCGGGCGATGAGCGCGCTCACCTGGTGCTGGCCGTGCCCGTCGCGCGGGGTGCCGCTGAACACGGTGACCACGACGTCGGGGCGAAAGCGGCGGATGGCCAGCACCACGTCGCGCAGCAGCTCCTCGCGCGGCCACTGGCGGAACGCCTCGTCCGCGCTCTTGCTGAAGCCGTAGTCGAACGCGCGCGTGAAGAGCTGCGCCGCGCCGTCCACCCGCCGCGCCGCCAGCAGCTCCTCCGTGCGCAGCAGCCCCAGCGCCTCGTGCAGCTCCGCGCCGATGCCGTTCTGACCGCCCTCGCCGCGCGTGAGGGAGAGGTAGGCCACGTCCGCGCCCTCCACCAGCGCCAGCCGCGCCAGCAGCTGCGCGTCCTCGTCGTCGGGGTGGGCGCCCACCATCAGCACGCGCTTGGGCGTGCCCAGCCGGCGCATGGCCAGGCCCAGCGCCGCCGCGCCGCGGTACGCGCCGCCGCCGTCCTGCGCGCGCGCGGGCGCGGGGCTCCAGGCGCCCGCCATCGCCGCGGCCAGCAGGGCGGCCAGGATTCGCTTGCTCGTCATGCCCGCCAAGCTACTCACCCCCGCAAGGGGGCACAACGGAGCGGACGCGCCGCCGCCAACGTGCGCGCCGAGTCGGGGCAACACCGTATCTGTTGCGGAGATCGGCGCTTAGGGGATTCCCAGCGGCGGAAAAAGACGCTATCATGGAGCCGATCACCCACCCCGCAGTGCAATCCCCCGGAACCGAGCCTACCGCCGTGCCGCCCAAAGTACGCGAGCAGCTCCTGCTCGAATGCCGCGCCATGATCTCGCACCTGCTGGCCACCGGCGGGCGCGTCACGCCCAACCTGGTGCTGGCCGTGGAGGCCTACCAGTCGGAGCAGGACGCGGGCAGGACGCCCGAGCTTGGCCCGCTGGCCGCCGCGCACGAGCGGCTGGCCAAGCTGGTGGCGCCCTCCACCCCCGCCTCCATCCTGCTGCTGGACCAGCCGGAGGGCTCCGGCCGCTGGGCCTTCCTGGGTCCGGTCAAGCTGGTGCGGCAGATGATGGCCACGGCGCTGATCTGTGTGGCCGCGTTCATCGCACTGAGCCTGTTCCAGTTCGTCAACAGCGATCCAAAGAACAGCATCCTGGACTCGCACGGGCTCAGGCTGCTGGTCAACGAGCTGTTCTGGCTGAGTGCTTCGGGGATGGGGGCGTCGTTCGCGATGCTCTTCAGCCTCAACACCTTCATCGTCCGCCGCACCTACGATCCCAAGTACGCGCCGTCGTACTGGATCAAGTTCCTGCTGGGCATCATCGCCGGCTTCATCCTGGTGGCGCTCATCCCCATGGAAGGCGTGGAGGGCACGCAGAAGACGCTGGCGCAGCCCACCATCGCCATGCTGGGCGGCTTCTCCGCGACCGCCGTGTACGCCATCCTGACGCGCCTGGTGGAGACGCTGGAGTCGCTGGTGCGCGGCGGAAATCCCAAGGACGAGGCGCAGCGCCGCGAAGAGCTGGCGGCGGCCCGCGCGGCGGACGAGGCGGCGCAGAGCCGGCTGGGCGTGGCCGGGCGGCTGGTGCAGCTCCAGCAGCAGTTCGCGCAGGGCACGGACCCGCAGGACATCCGGCGCAACCTGGGCGAGATCATCGCCTCGCTGGTGCCCGCTTCCGCGGAGGTGGAGGTCGCCTTCGGCCCCGAGGACCAGAAGCGCATGGCCGACCAGGCCCGCGCCGCCGCCGAGGACGTCGCGGCCGCCGCCGAGGATGTCGCGGCCGCCGCCGAGGAAGCGGTGCTCGAAGCCGCCGCCCCTGTGCTGGCGGCCGCGGAGGACGTGGCGGATGCGGTGGCCGACGACGCGGCATCGGCGCTCGCCGTCGCGGACGCGGCCATCGCGGTGGCGGAAGCCGTGGCGCCGGAGCTGCCGCTGGGGGGCGAGGCCGGCGCGCCGGACAAGGTGCCGGCGCTGGCCATCTCGCCGCCCGCGCGGCGCCCGCGGACGCGCGCCAAGCCCGCGCCGGTGGCCGCGCCCATCGCCGCCGACGAGGGTGAGGCGGCGGGCTAGCACGCAGGCCTTGACAAACGGGGGCGGGCCCCATTAGTCTCTCCGCCCCGGGAGTCGCGTCCCGATGTCGTTGCCGCTCCTCCGCGCCGCGGAGGGACGGGCTGGACCACGCAGCGTGGCCCGGTACATCAGGACGCGGCTCCTTTTTTTGTTGCGATCCACGCGGACCGGCGGTCCGCATCACCGAACACGGAGACCGAGCGATGTTGGCGCACAGCACGGAAAACACGATGCCGATCCGGCCCGGGGGCAATCCCCGGCGGCCGTGGGCGTCGTGCGCCCGTGGCGGCGCCAGGCATCCCCGCCTTGCGCCCGGCGTGGTGCGCGGACGCGGCGCCAGCGGGCTCCGCACGCCCGGCGGCATCCATCACACGTGGCAGGACCTGCAGGACATCACCAGAGCGGGAGGGGCCGTAGGCCGCGCGCCGTGAGCGCGTGACGCACGGACCCGTCCGGGAGCGAGCACCACCGCGTCGCCCCGCCCGCTGACCACAGCCGGGCGGGGCGATCTCTTTTGCCCACCCGCCGAACCGAGAGGAGGCGCAGGACCGCGCCGGCACGCCCGCCGACACCGGGCCCCTGCCGCGCGCGGAGCAGGGCAGCGGGGCCGGCGGAGCGCAACGTCCCGGCCCGGGTGGACAAACGCGACCCCCCGGCGCCGGGCGGAGCGCTTCCGCCGGTCCCGCGGCAGCAGGAGATGCAGCGTTCGGAAATCGCGGCAGGGCATGGTGGCCGTAGCTCAATGGGTCAGAGCGCCGGTCTGTGCCCCCGGAGACACGGGTTCGATTCCCGTCGGTCGCCCCTGCCCGCCGCGTGAAGAATGGTGGTGTGCGAAGGCCGTAGCTCAACGGGTAGAGCACCGGTCGTATTCCCTCGGCGACTCCTCGTCCACCCGGAAGGCGGGCCGATGCACGAGGGTTATCGTGGAACCGGCGGCTGCGGGTTCGAGTCCCGCCGGCCTTCCCATCACCACCGACAAGGGCCCGCGGGCGGGTCGATCAGCGCCGGTTAACGCGAGAGCTCCCGGGGTAGCGGCCCGGGGACCGGACTGGACCTTCATCCACCCGCGGGCGGCACCGCGGAGCCGCATCGCCGGCAATCCTCCCCGCACGTTCGTCCGCTGGCAAGGCGGGCCGAGGGTGGAGGGTTATCGACCACCGGTGGGATTCGAACCCCACACCGGCGGCGCGGCTCCGCACGCAGCACCGGCCTCCGGGTCGAATCCGTCCGGTTACCGCACTGCCAATGCGGGCCCCCGGGCCCGACCGGGCGGAGCACCTCATCCGGAGGCCGTGAACACCCCCGCCGGGCGGCGGGCCGCAAGCTCCGGGTTATCGCACCTGCGCGGTACGCCGTCAGGTCCCGGGGCCGCACGGCCTCGTCCGCCGCCCGGCACGAAACCGATCACCCTGGCCTGGAAAGGAGGCGAGGAGAAAGATGCTGGACTTCACCAAGCACGTGGCCACTCGCCTCCGGGCGCTGCTGACGCCGCAGAGCGAGCCGATCCCGGGCACCGCGCAGGTGCCCGACTCGGCCGGCGGGTACGCCTGGGAGGTGAGCCCCTGGGACCGGCTGGACCGCTTCCTGGTGCTGGGCAGCGAGGGCGGCACCTACTACGTGGGCGAGCGCGCGCTGACCCGCGAGAACGCCGCCACGGTGGCGGAGCTCATCGCCCTGGACGGCCCGCGGGTCGTCGCGCGGGTGGTCGAGGTCAGCGAGGAGGGCCGCGCGCCCTCCAACGACCCCGCGCTGTTCGTGCTGGCCATGGCGGCCGGCCTGGGCAGCGACGAGACCCGCGCCACGGCGCTGGCCGCGCTGCCGCGGGTGGCGCGGACCGGGACGCACCTGTTGCACTGGCTGCAGTTCGCGGGCGCGTTCCGCGGCTGGGGGCGGGGGGTGCGCCGGGCGGTGGCGGACTGGTACGTCGGCCGGCCGCCGCGCGAGCTGGCCTACCAGCTCCTGAAGTACCCGTCGCGCGACGGGTGGGCGCACCGCGACGCCCTGCGGCTGGCGCACCCGCGGCCGCGGAGCGCGGAGCAGCGGGCGCTGTTCGCCCGCGCGGTCGCGAAGGCGCTGCCCGCGGACGCGGAGGAGACGGAGGCCGTCCGGCTGGTGCGGGCGGTGGACGCGCTCCACGCGGAGGCGGACGTCGCCCCGGCGCGGGCCGCGGCGGTGGTGCGCGAGCACCGCCTGACGCGGGAGATGGTGCCCACGCACCTGCTGAACCACGCCGAGGTGTGGGAGGCGCTGCTGGAGTCCATGCCGCTCACCGCCCTGGTGCGCAGCCTGGCCACGCTGACGCGTGTGGGCCTGGTTGCCCCGGGGAGCGAGTGGGCGCGCACGGTGGCCGGCCGCGTGGCGGACGCGGCGGCGCTGGAGCGGGCGCGCGTGCACCCGGTGCAGGTGCTGTCCGCGCTGCGCACCTACGCCTCCGGGCGGGGGGTGCGCGGGCGGCACGCGTGGCAGCCGGTCGGGGAGGTGGTGGACGCGCTGGACCGGGCGTTCTACCTGGCCTTCCGCACCGTGCGGCCCACGGGCCGGCGCACCATGCTGGCGCTGGACGTGTCCGGCTCCATGTGCTCGCCGGTGCTGGGGCTGGAGGGGCTGAGCTGCCGCGAGGCCTCGGCAGCGATGGCGCTGGTGACGGCGGCCACCGAGCCCGAGCACTTCTTCACCGCCTTCACCGCCGGGCTGTCGACGGTGACGATCTCGCCGCGGGAGCGGCTGGACGACGTGGTGCGGTACGTGGGCGGGTTCCCCTTCGGGGGCACCGACTGCGCGCTGCCCATGCTGGAGGCGGCGGAGCACGGCTGGAAGGTGGAGACCTTCGTGGTCTACACCGACAGCGAGACCTGGGCGGGACAGGTGCACCCCGCGCAGGCGCTGCGGCGGTATCGCGAGAAGACGGGCATCCCCGCCAGGCTGGTGGTGGTGGGGATGGCGTCGAACGGGTTCACCATCGCGGACCCGGACGACGCGGGGATGCTGGACGTGGCGGGCTTCGACGCCGCCGCGCCCCAGCTCATCGCCGACTTCGCGCGGTAGGCGGCGGTCCGGACGCATCCGGCCGCTGCCCGGCGGAGAAGCCACGCGGGGAGGAGCCATCATCCCTCGTAGTCATCCTGAGGAAGGCGCCTCGACGATCTCGCACCCGCGAGAGCGTCGGGCGCCGACGGAAGGATCTTCTCCGCCCCGCGCCGGCGGCCGCCGTCCCTCGCGGAGCATCGCGGGCGGACGGCACGGATGCACGATGGACGACGCAACCCGAACCGCCCGGCGCTGTCGGCCGGGCGTGGACACGACATACGATGAAGAACCTGAAGCAGAAGCAGGAGGTGCCGGAGGAGCGGAGCGGGCCGGGCGACTACTACGAGGTCATCTGCCAGTTCAGCACCTGGTACGTCTCCGGCGAGACGGCGGCGCGGATCGGGCGGGTGCTGGACCGGCGCTGGCGGCCGCGCTTCGTGAAGTTCGTGGACCTGGCGGGCAGCCGCGCCTGGGTGCGCACGGCCAGCATCGAGAGCATTGCCGAGAGCACCCCGGGCCAGCGCGAGAAGGACCGCGAGTTCAGCCATCTCCGCACCAAGGAGAACATGGCCGACCGCCACTGGGACACCGACTTCGATTGAGGCCGGACACCAGTGAACGGGCCATCTGCCCGCGATTATCGTGCGGCCTGACGCTGGGTGAAAGCCCGCCTCGCGCGCAGACGGAGCCCCTCCCCCGAAGTTGGGGGAGGGGCAGCGAGGAACGAGCGGGGAGGGGGCCTCCTCCCTCTGGAGGCAACCGGCCGGACAGAGGGATGACAGCGTTCGACCGAGCGGCATGGGATCAGCGCATGTCCCCCGGCGAACGATTCGCGGCTAAGAAAACGCCTGCGCGGACAGCAGTGCAGCGTACCGCGCGAGGCAAGAGTATCGCGGGAGCTGAATCGAACGAGAAACCGCCGGCGGCGGCACTACAAGGTGGAGGATGGGATGCGGATCTTCGGCAATCACGAGGAGAACACCATCCGCCAGGCGCAGGACGTGGCGCGCCGGGCGGAGATGGTCGCACTCATGGCGGACGGGCACGTCGGCTACATCATGCCCATCGGCGGCGTGGCGGCGTACCGCAACGCGGTGAGCGTCGTGGGCGTGGGCTTCGACATCGCGTGCATCGCCACGGGAACGCAGGTCACCACCGCGGACGGCTACAGCGTGCCCATCGAGGCCGTGCGCGACATGCACCCGGTGGTGTGCTGGGACGGCGTGGAGACGCGGCTCGTGTCGCCCCACCTGGGGGCAGTGCCCCGCGGCACGCGCGAGGTGCTGGAGATCGCGCTGGCCAACGGGCGTACGCTCCGCGCGACGGGCGACCATCAGATTATGACCCGCTCCGGCTGGAAGCGCGTGGACGAGCTCGCGCCTGCCGACGCCGTGGCGTGCGCGCCTTTCGTCGGCCTGCCGTTCGAGCCGCAGGAATGGGAGCTGACGGCGGCGATCGCAAATCCGCGCGCCCGGGACGAGCTGGCCGCGCGCGGGCTGCTGCCCCTGCGCGGTGACGACCCGCGGCTGCCGGCGCTGGTCCGCATCCTGGGCTACGCCAGCGGAGACGGGCACCTGACCCGCAACGGCAAGCGCGTTTCCCTGTTCGTGTTCAACGACCGGGACGCGGCCGATCTCGCGGCGGACATCCGCCGGCTCGGCTTCGAGCCACACGAGTACCGGCGTGTCCGCGGCGAGGGCCGGCGCGAGGAGATCAACCTGTACGTGGATTCGATCGCCCTTCATGCGCTGCTGGCATGGCTCGGGTCGCCGGTGGGCAAGAAGGACTGGCTGGAGGCGCCGATGCCGTGGCTGTTCGACGCGGCGCCGTGGGTGCGCGCGCTCTTCCTTTCTGCGTTCGCGAGCGCGGAGATGATGACGCCGCGGGTGCACCGGAACGGCACCCTTCCGAACCTGCAGCTCAAGCAGGCCGGCACGCACCAGAACGCCATCCTCTTCGTCGCGCGGCTGCTGCGCTCGCTCGGCTTCGAGGTGTCGGTCGCGGAGAGCGGCCCGCGTCGAGGCGAGCGCATCGTTTCCGTCCTGCAGATCCTGGGCGGACAGGCGGAGCAGCTCCGCTTTCTGCGCGAGGTGGGCTTCTGCCGCTCGGTGGAGAAGCGCGTTGCTGCCGCATCCGCAGCCAGCGTCGCGTGGCAGGGAGAGCGGTACTCCCGGAACCGCGACGCGGCAAAGCAGGCGGCCCGCGCCCGCAAGGCTGCCGGGGCAGGGTGGCGCACCGTAATGGCGGAGGTGTCGGGAGAGTTCGGCGTCTCGGAGGGGTTCGTCTACCATTCCATGTACGACGACCGCGGCCGCTCGCGCCGGCTGCCGGGCGAGGCGCTGAGTCCGGAGACCACCGGCGAGATCTGCTGGGTTCCCGTCGAAGGCGTGCGTCCGGACGGCGCCGCCTCGGTCTACGACGTGGTGACCGGCGATCCGGCGCACTGCTTCATGGCCGGCGGCGTGGTGGTGCACAACTGCGGCAACGCGGCCATCCGCACCGATCTGGGCATCGGCGACATCACGCGCGGGCTGTCGCTGGACGAGGCGAAGCGCAACCCGCACCGGCTGGCGCAGGACCGCCGGCTGAACGCCTTCGCGGACGAGATCGCGTCCACGGTGTCGTTCGGCATCGGCCGCAAGAACAACGCGGACGACGCGCCGGTGGACCACGAGCTGTTCCAGGACCCGGCATGGTACGCCATCCCCAACACGGGCGGCTACCGCGACACCCTGCGCGACAAGGCGCGCCGCCAGCTCGGCACCGTGGGCAGCGGCAACCACTACGTGGACGTGTTCGCGGACCAGCAGGGCACCGTGTGGGTGGGCGTGCACTTCGGCAGCCGCGGCCTGGGGCACACCATCGCCTCGGACTTCCTGTCGCTCGGCCAGGGCGGCGCCTGGGGCCAGCGCGCGAAGGAGGCGGAGGTGCTGCTGGACCTGGACCAGCCCCTGGGCCATGACTACTGGCAGCTCATGAACCTGGCCGGCCGCTACGCCTACGCCGGGCGCGAGTGGGTGGCGCGCAAGGTGGTGGAGCTGCTGGGCGGTACGGAGCAGGAGCTGGTGCACAACCACCACAACTTCGCCTGGAAGGAGACGCACGCGTCGCCGGAGGGCGAGGCCGTGGAGTACGTGGTGGTGCGCAAGGGCGCCACGCCGGCGTTCCCGGGCCAGAAGGGCTTCATCGGCGGCTCCATGGGCGACGACGCGGTCATCGTGGAGGGCCGCGCGGAGACCGCGGACGAGGAGGCGGCGCGCCTGCAGCGCGAGGCGCTCTACTCCACCGTCCACGGCGCGGGCCGGGTGATGAGCCGCACCGAGGCGGCGGGCAAGCGCAACCGCAGGACGGGGCAGGTCATCCGCCCCGGCCGCATCAGCCCGCAGATGGTGAGCGACTGGCTGGCGAAGAAGGGCGTGGTGCTGCGCGGCGGCGGCCTGGACGAGGCGCCGCAGGCCTACCGGCGCCTGACGAAGGTGCTGGACGCGCAGGGCCCCACCATCGACGTCCGCCACGTGCTGCAGCCGCTGGTCGTGGTGATGGCGGGCGCGGGGGAGATGGATCCGTACAAGGACTGAGGGACAGTACGAAGTACGGAGTACGAAGTGGGATCGGAGAGCGGCCGGGCTGTCAGCGTGAAGTCCGGCCGCGCCGCGAACGACCCTGGGGAAAGGAAGGGAGGGGAGGATGCCGAACGTCTACAGCGCGCTCGGGTTCCGCATCGACGGCGAGCAGGCGTTCGGCATGTACGCGATGATGGCGGCCGTGCAGGGGCAGGCGGTGCCCGCGCCGGGCGGCCGCTACGGCAGGCTGGCCGCGGGGGCGGGTGCCGAGCTGTGGGTGCAGGTCGACGAACGCGGCGCGATCTCCGGGCTGCAGCCGCACCTCGCGGGCGAGTCCCGCTTCGTGCTGCGGCTGGACACGCGTGTGCCATCGACGGAGGAATCGCCGCTGGACGGCGCGTTCCAGGCGTGGGCGGGAGAAGCCGAGGGGAACGATGCATCCGGGTTTCCGCTCGTCTTCCACGCGCCGGACTTCCGCACGCTGGACGGGCTGTCGCTCCCGGCGCGCCTGCCGGTGCAGCTCGCCGCGATCGCGTACGGCCTCACCGCGTTCCCGGACGAGGAGGCCTACTACGCCGCGCAGGAGACGGAGCCGAAGTTCGCCGCGGAGTCGTTCATCCCCTCGGGCATGTTCAACTTCGCGGACGACGCGGGCACGCTGGCGACGCCGGAGCCGCGGGCGCTGTTCAGCGGCACCGTTCTGGACACCGAGTGGCGCACCAACCCGCTCACCGGCCTGCCGTTCTGCCGGATGCGCGTACGCACCCTCGGCGGTGAGGTGGACGTGGCCGCGGACCCGGAGACGGTGGACGGCGAGATCGTCGTGGGCGGCATCGTCCGCGGCGAGTTCTGGATGACGGGCCGCATCAACCCGGACGCGCCTCCGCCCGCCCCGGCGGCGGCGCAGCCGGCACCCGCGTCGAAGGCAGGGCGCCGCCCCTGGTGGCGGCGCCTCTTCGGCGGGTGAGCCCACCTTATCAACCTGTGAGCAGCCGTGAACAATAGCTGGATTCTCCACCCGCTGTCCGAGCACCCGTTGAGCCAGGCGTGCTCAGAGGCATTGTATCTCGCGTTTGATGAGATCCCGGAGGACGAAGCGGGGGGGCTTGCTGCCGCGGCGCTCGGAGTCGGCCCGCCGGGCGAGCACGGGTACTCCGCACGTGTGCACGCCTGGCTGACCCGGATGCTGGAGAGCCTGCACCGGGCGAAGCTCTCGACGGTGTTCCTGCGGCGCTTCCCTTCTCCCAGGACCTACGAGCGCAATGGTATCAGCGCAAGCAATTGGCTCGAATACCACTACGCATTCTACACGATCACCATCTCGGGACTGGTGGACCTCGCCCTGATCCTGACGAACGAGGTGTGGGAGCTCGGGAACGAAGAGAAGAATTGCAGGTGGCACATCATCACGAAGGATGGCCGGCTGCCGGCTTCAGTGATCGGCGTGCTGAAGGACATCGACTCCGTCGTCAAACGGACGCGCGATCTGCGCGACCACCGGGTGCACCGCGGCAAGGCGATCAGCTTCTCCGACGTGTTCTCGGACGATGTCGCGGGGGCGTTCCAGCTGATCGACTCGATGAAGACGGTGTTTCTTCAGCAGGACGGGGGCACGCCCGATTGGCTCGACGCCGCCGAGCCGCTGCTTTCCGAGTTGTCTGCCATGATCTCGGCGGGCTTGATCGAACGTGTGGAGGGCGATCTCGCCGAGCTGAACTCGCACGCGGAACGTCTGTTCGACGAGCTGACACCCGGATATCTCGCGGCGACGAGCCGGCGAGCTGACGGCTGAATCGCTCGTCCCGAAATCGTTTCTCAGAGCTCCATGCTGCTGACCATCCGCACCACGGGCCTGGCGGAGACGCCGCTGCCGCTGACGGCCCGCATCGCCGCGCTGCCGCGCCTCACGTTGATGCACGGCTCGCTGATGTACCGCGACCGGCGGCTGCACGGCTTCGACGCGGCGGCGGTGGTGGAGGTGATCGAGCACATGGACCCGCCGCGCCTGGCCGCGTTCGAGCGCGTGCTGTGGCAGCACGCGCGGCCGGGCACCATCGTCCTGACCACGCCCAACGCCGACTACAACGTACGCTGGCCGTCGCTGCCGGCGGGGCGATTCCGCCACCGCGACCACCGCTTCGAGTGGACGCGCGGGCAGTTCCGCGCCTGGGCGGAGCCGCTGGCCGCGCGCACCGGCTACGCCGTCCGCTTCGCGCCGGTGGGGCCGGAGGTCGGCTCGCCCACGCAGATAGCGGTGTTCACGCGCCTGGACTCGACGGGGGCGTGACGGATGCCCGGCTGGCTGGACCGCCTGCTCTCGCGCGCCGCGCCTGCCCCTGCGCCGCCGCCGCCCGAGCCACGCGAGGAGCGCCCGGCCGAACGCCTGGCGCGGCTGCTGGAGACGGCGGCGTTCACGGACGACGGGCAGGCGTTCGATGCGGCGGCGGAGATCCGCGCGCGGCTGGTGTCGCTGCCCGTGGCGGCGCTCGCGGCGCTGGACGAGCCCGTGCGCGGCGCGCTGTGGTACCACGCGCCGGGGCGGGACTGGCTTGCCGCGACGGCGGCCGTGCGGGAGCGCTTTGCTCCGCCGCTCGCCGTGTGGGTGCTGGGGCTGCTCGCGTCGCACCCGAACGGGTACGTGCGCGAACCGGCGGTGCAGGCGCTCGCGGAGACGGGCGAGCCCGCCGCGCTGTCTTTCCTCCTGCTCCGCGCGGCGGACTGGGTGGGCCCGGTGCGACTGCGCGCGGAGGACGGCGTACGCGCGCGCCTCGACGAAGCGCACATCGGCTCGTTCGTCGCCACGCTCCCGCTCGTGGCGCGGCTGCGGGAGTCGGAACGTGCGGGTGCCTCGTCGCTGCGGGGCGCCATCGACGAGCTGCTGACCGCCGCGCCGGCCGCCCCGGTGCTGCTCGACGCGCTCGGATCGTCCGACGCGGCCACCCGCCGCGAAGCGTTCCGCCTGCTGCGTGCCGGCGGGCACGTGGACGCGCGCGAGCTCGCCGCGCGCGGACTGCGCGCCGGCGACGTGGTGGTGGAGGCGGAGGCGGCGCGCCTGGCCATCGCCCTGGACGACGACACGTTCCGCGGCCTGCTGTCGGAAATCCTGTCGAAGGGGCCGGCGCGCACGCGGGCCGAGGCGCTGGTGTCCGCGCATCGCCGGTGGGGCGCGGGCGCGGAGGAGTGGCTGCTCTGGAAGCTGTTCGACGGGTCGCGGAACGTGCGCGCCGTCGCGCAGCGGGCGCTGGACGGCCCGCAGCCCGGCCGCGCCGTCGCGGAATACCGCCGGGCCACGCAGTGGACCGACCTGGCGGTCGCCCTCACGGCGCTCGGGGAGATGCGCGTTCGGAAACAGGCGGACTGGGTCGCATCGTTCCTGTCGCATCCGCAGGCCCGCGTGCGCGCCGCGGCGGCCATCGCCACCGCGCGGCTGAGGGGGGACGCGTCGCCGCCTGCGCTGCTGCCACTGGTGGGCGATGCGCACCCGCGCGTGTCCGGCGCGGCCACGCGGGCCCTCCTCCCGCGCGCGCGGCTGGTGGACACCGCGGTGCTGGAGCGGATGTACGCCGCGGACGTCCATCCGCACGTGCGGCACAACGCGTTGCGGCTGCTCGGGCGCGCGGGTCCGTGGAGCGGGCTGCGCTGGCTCCTCGTCGGCGCGGGCGACCGCGACCGGCGGATCGCGGAGATGGCGATGCGCGAGCTGCGGGCCTGGCGGCAGCGGGCCAACCGCACCGTCGCAACCCCCGCGGCGGACGAGATGCGCGGGCTGCACGACGCCCTGGCGGCGCACGGCGCCGCGCTGGGCGACGAGCTGCGCGGCTGGCTGGCCTGGCTCCTGGGCGTCGCCGGCCGCTGACGGAGGGACGAACGATGATTCCACTCCCGATCCACGCCATGGGGAAGGCAGTTTTGCCTCCTGACCGGTGATGGCGCAGCCGCTGCCACCGGGCACCTGGGTGATCGGCCTGGAGCCGTGGATCCAGCAGGACGGCAACTACGGCGACTTCCACGTGGGCCAGACCGTGGAGTTCGCGCTCGAGCTCGGTCCGCGATCCGTGCATCCCACGCCTCAGCGCGAGCTCCGCGTGGAATACCTGGGCGGGTGCGCCTACCGCGTCACCGCACCCATCGTGTTCCGCCAGGACAGCCTCTGGATGCTGGACGCCGGCGTGCTGGCCTACGGCGAAGATGCGCCCGGCGGGCTGCGCGCGGGCCAGTGGGTCAGCGGCGAGATCGCCCTGGGGATCGACCCGTTCCACTACTTCGAGCGGCACGCGCTGCGGCCGGAGGTGCCGCCCGCGATCCACACCTGGCGAATCGCGGTCATCCGGTCTTGCACCGCGCCCCTGCCGCCCTATCCGCAGGTGTTCGACGCCCGGAAGGCGAGCTGGACCGTCCGCGAGGTGCCCGAGACCCGCTCGTGGACGCCGCCGCCGGGCCGCGCGCTGCGTTACGAGCTGGTGTGCCGGAAGCTGGACATTCCTCCGCGGCGGCGGCTCTCCCGCGGCTGGTAGACGAGCGACGAAATCAGGACACCGACGGGAAATGACTGGATTCCACCGAGCCGGTGCGGCGCGAGCGGGCGCCGCGCATCCCCACCATCACCATCCCCCAGCTCGCGCTCGTGGTGCTGGTGGCGAGAGGCAGCCGGCCCGCCGCGGCAACACCTCACCTGCAAGCCCGTCCTGCAGGCAAACGCCTGCCCCGCGCACGCAGGGTGAGGGCTCCTCCCGGCCGACTAGTCGTCGTCCTGGCAGACCACCTCGAAGTCCCACAGGTGGACGTTGCCGGATTCTCCGCGGTCCGCCAGCGTCAGGATGCTGTTGTAGCCGGTCGGGTTCACCCCGTCGTGCGCGGTCCTGCCGTCGCTCCACACCCGGGCGATGAAGTTGAACGCGCGGTTCCCGCCGGGGACGGTGTAGGCGAACGTCACGGCCAGGTCGCCGGCCCCGTCCGGGCTGGTCGCGGACCACTCCGCCTCGACGTCGTTGTTCACCGTGGCCGGGCCGTTGCCGTTCATGCGGGTCATGAGCGCGCCCGTGAAGTTGACGAGGTCTATGTCGATCTGCAGGACCATGGGGGTGTCTCCGGCGCGGAGGGGAGTGGGATACCCGAGCGAAGGATGCTCCCCGGCACGCCGAGCCGCAACGCCTTCAGACCACCCCCCCTCCATCGTGCCACTCCACATCCGCCGGCCTTGCTCGTGACGAAAGAAAAGCCCCTCCCCCGGACCGGGGGAGGGGCTCGGGCCGGGAGGCCTGCCGGCCGGGCTCAGCGGCCGAACGCCGACGTCAGCACGAAGCCGAAGACGCTCGCGTTGTACTCGGCGCCGTGCTCGTCGGTGTAGCGCATGCTCGTGTACGACACGCCGATCCAGCGCCAGCCGAACTCCACCGTGGCGCCGTTGCCGTCCTCGAACGCGAGGTCGGGTCCGAACTCGTCGCCGTGGAACTTGGTGAACGTGTGGCGCGTGTAGCCGGCGCCCACCCACAGGTCGGACGGCAGATCGTACGAGGCCACGATCTCCACCGGGATGCGCGTGAGGAAGATGTTGGCGTTGTCGGCCTTGGTGCCCACGAACTTGAACCCCACCGAGCCGCGCAGCGCCAACGGCGACCCGGCCGACGGGCGCACGATGGCGCCGCCGGACACGGTGAGCCCCTGCCCCGTGTTCACGTCCTGCGTGGAGCCGTCCTCGAAGCCGACGGTCGCCACCGTCTCGCCGCCGAACTCGCCGACCGCCTCGAAGAAGGCCTTGACCAGCCTGGCGGGCCTCGGCGGGGCCTCGGCGGGGGCGGGAACCTCCAGCGTCTGCGCGGCGGCGGGGGCGGCGGCGAGCGCGGCCACAACGGCCAAGCGATGGATTCTGCGCATGCGGATCTTTTCCGGGAGTGGCGGGCACGAGCGGGCCTGCCGCGGGAGTGCGGCGGGCGGGGTTCCCGCGGTCTATCAGGGGAATGGCGGAGAGGAGCAGCGCGCGAACGGCATCTGTTTCCGCCGCGCGCTAATGTGGCGAACAACGAACCCCGCCGCAACACTCCTGTTGAACGTCGCCGCAGCCTCGTTCGCCGAGCAAGGAGCGCCCGGGGCTGGCGGAGACGCCGTTGCGCTGACCGCCCGCATCGCCTCGTCCCCAGCCACGACGACGCGGACGCGCTATGGCGCCTGTTCGAGTCGCTGGGCTTCGTGGTGGAGGCGGAGCCGCATCCCCTCAATCTGCGTAGCCGGAGCGGGGCGACAGCCGCTACTTTCACCGTGACCCTACGCGCAACCAAGCTGCTGAGCGAGCTGTTGGCGCACGTGTACGCCCTGGTGCCGGTGCTGGACCCGGTTCCACCAACCGGGCAGATCCAGCGCTCTCGGTTCCGAATCTCCGTGCCCTCTGCGTGATCTTTTACATTCCACGCCGTGCGGAGATCAACCCGCAATCTTGACAACAGCTACTTCGGTAGGCTGATTATGAGGCCTTTCGCTCAATAAATCCAATCTTGCCACCTAAGATCTCTAGCGTACACATGCACGCGGAACCGTTTTCCGGATCGCTGGAGGAAGGATACCACTTAGCCCGGCTAGCTGCTCCGGATTATGACGCGCTGCAAAACAGGTTGGCAAATTCGGTAGCATCTCATGCAACTCCGGGTAGAGCACTGACAGTCTTGGAGATCGGTACGGGCGACGGAGTGACTGCGGATGCCATCTTGAGAGCCTGCGGCTGGTGCGGCGTGGTATCGGTGGATCACGATCCGCGGATGATTTCGCGGGCGCGGGCGCGCCTCGCCGCTTGGCTGGATGCCGAATCGGTAGTACTGATCAATCTCGACGCGCGAGAGTATCTACGGCAGCAGGAGGCAGCGGCGTTCGACCTAGTGGTCTCGGCACTGACGTTCCACAACTGGTTCTCGGAATACCGGGGTGATGTCCTGGAAGAGGTTCACCGGGTGCTCAAGCCGGGGGGAACCTTCGTAAACGCCGACCGCTACGCGCAGTCGCCGGTTCCGCACCACCAGACAGTCGTCAGCCAGGTTTCCCAGTTCTTCGACGTATTCCTCTCGGCCAGCCGTCCCGACCTGCTGAAACCGTGGATCCTCCACCTGCTGGAGGACGAGCACCCGGAGCGGCTGATGACCGAGGAGGCTGCAGTGGAGCAATTAAACCGGCTGGGGTTCGAAGCTGTCGAGGTGAGGGTGCGATTCGGCCCCGATGCCATCCTCTGCGCCCGCCGCCCCCGTGAACCATGAACGCATTCCTGTTTACTGTGATCATCACCGCGATCTGTGGGTGGGCGATCGCGTATCTGAGCGAGGAAAAGCAATACGACCTGTTGTGGATTCCATTCATCGTATTCGCAGTCGGCCAGATTGGGGCGCACCTCGTTCATAACCGCCGGCGACCGGTGGCAAGGGCGGTGCTCTGGTTGCTTCACGATGCGGCCGGTTTTTCTGCCTCCGACCGTGTTCGGATCACGCTGCTCAAGCTCGATATACGAAAGCGGTACCGACAGGTTGCGCGTTTCTCCCTCACTTCACCGGCACTCACAGACCATCCTTTCCCACTCGATAAGGGTGTCGCCGGGCAGGCGTACCGTCTGAGGGCACCCGTCTTTCTGTCTGTCGGCGCCAGCTTCCACCAGTCGATCATCGCCGACCTCGGATTCACGGAGGATGAGGCTCGTTCGTTCATCCAGAAAGCCGAGTACTTCTGCATACCCTTCTTCGATGCCGACCGGAAGATGCAATACATGCTGTCCGTAGACTCGGACATCCCTGGGGTAATCACCGCAGACCGCCAGGAGACCCTCAAGCACCTGGCACCCGCCGCTACGGCATTCCTGCTGCACCGAACCCGGGATCAGGATTTAGTCCAGCTTTCCGGGGCCAATCACCCCGGGATCGTCTGAGGGGCAATGTCCCCGGACGGCCACATTCACGGGGAATGGTGGGACTCCATCATCTCGCAGCTGATGCCTCACCTAGCCAGCCGAGCCGAGGTTTGCGCCGTCTGGATCGGAGGGTCCGTCGGGCGGGGCGAGAGCGACGAGTGGTCCGATCTAGATCTTTATATCGCGGTGGAGGACGAATCCCTGGCACGGTTCAGCGCTCGGATCTCGTCGCTCGTCGCCGCCGCGGTTCCCGTGTCGTTCGCTGCCGAATTCAGCCCACTGCGCGACAACTCCACCGAGCGGGTCTGGTTCGTCTTCCTGTTGAACCACCCACCTTACCAGAAGCTGGACATCCACGTTCAGACCCGCAGCGCAGCAGTGGGCAGCGATTCGAGGCTGGGTGGGATGCAACTGCGCGACTTGGCCGCCCGTCGGAGGATCGTCCTACATGACCCTGACGAGCTTCTCGAGACACCTCTGCCGCCCAGGGCGGTTCCCCCCGAGCACGCGGTCGCGGTCCTCGGAGATCTGCTTGCGACGATCGGCGCGACGTTCGGGCTGTTGATGGGTCCGCTTTGGCGCGGCGACTACTGGGCGAGCCTCTCCCACCTCGATACGATCCGTCGTGACCTGATCTATGCGCTGGCCCTCGAACGCGACACCGAAGCAGTCGGCGACAATTATCTCAAACGTCTCGCTGCATCGATCGCTCCGGACCTATATGCAACGCTCACAACCGCCAGGATCGGTGCGGACGTCCAGTCGCTGGCAAGGATCGCCGGTACGTTCCTGACCATGTACGAGCACCTGTGCACACGGGTCGGCCTCGTAGACGCTTCCCCGTACATTTTGATCCACGTGGCGCAGCTGCGAGCCGCACTTCCACCCCTCGCGTCATTCGCGGAAAGCGTCGACGAGGGAGTTGCCGCCCAGCGGCTGTGAGCCGGGCGTGCGCGCGAGTCGGACCGAGGCACGGGGAGTGCGAAGGCGTGCGCGGGCCTCCCGCCTGCTGCGAAAAGGCAGCCCGTATACCGGGTGAGGGTTCCTACCGCCCCTCGATCTCCTGCTTCAACCGCATCAGCGCGTCCTCCGCCGCCACCAGCTCGCCGCGCGCCTCGTTGAGCTGCTCCTGCTGCACCTGCACGAAGCGGCGGTACGGGGCGATGGACTCGTTCACCTTCTCCTGGCTGTCCGTGATCGCGGCGTGCACCTGCCGCGTCAGCGAGTCGCGCAGGCGCTGGCGCAGCTCGGCGACCTTGTCGCGGAACTCGTCCTTGGCCTTGCGGCGCTGCGCCGGCAGCACGTACAGGCCGGTCACCGCCGCCGTCACCGCCAGCAGCACGCCGGTGATGTCCGCGAGCGAGGTGGTGAACGCGGCGGTCAGGATCACCCCCAGGCCCACGCCCGCTCCCGCGGCGATCGTCGTCCCGCTGCCGACGCGCACCTCCTCCGCCAGACGCCGCCCCTCCGCCTCGCGGTTGTACCCGCCCACCGCCTCGTGCGCCGTGCGGCCGATGGAGTCCAGCAGCGCCTGGCGGTTGTAGTTGAAGCCGCCGGTCACCTCGCCGATCATCCCCTCGCGGTGCCGCGAGATCTGGCGGCGGTCGATGTAGCCGCTGATGTCCTGCCACAGCCGCAGGTTGCGCTCGACGATCCAGTCGATGATGCGGCCGACCTCCTCGTCGATGGCCTTGGGCGTGTCCGCCACCACCACCCGCTCGAAGTCGGCGCGGATCTTCTCGCTGCGCATCAGCTCGCGGATGTTGCGCATGCGGATGGTCTCGTCGAAGAAGTTGAGGCCCCGCACCTCCATGTCGCTCAGCATGGCGTCCAGCCGCCCCAGCCGCGGCTCGAAGTCCTTCAGCATCTCCTGGTGGTAGGCGCCGAGCTGCTGGTCGATGTTCTGCAGCGTGGCCACGTCCTCCGCCAGCAGCTTGAGCCGCTCGAAGGCCACGTCCTTGTACTTGGTGGAGAGCCGCAGCCCCACGTTCAGCGGGTTGAGCAGCTTGAGGCGGATGCGCTCCTGCTGGTCCAGCGTGTTGATCAGGAAGTCGTCCACCGCGCCGAAGCCGCTGGCCTCCCACGCCGCCTCGTCGCTGGCCGTCCGCGCGTCCATGGCCTGCTTGGCGCTGACGGGGAACACGATGGGCGCCTCGCCCAGCAGCTCCGTCCCGTTCTGCTGGACGAAGCGCAGCACCTCCGCGCGGTCCGCCGGGGTGGAGAGGATGTCGATCTTGTTGACGATGAAGACGATCTTCTTGCCCCAGCTGCGGATGTTCTCCAGGAACGTCCGCTCGCTCTCGGTGAACGGGCGGTCCGCCGAGGTCACGAAGAGCACCAGGTCCGAGCGGGGCACGTAGTCGCGCGTCAGCTCCTCGTGCTCGCGCAGCACCGCGTTGGTGCCCGGCGTGTCCACGATGCTGATGTCGCGCAGCAGCGGCGCGGGGTGCGTGCGCTCCAGCAGGAAGGCCTCCACCCGCTCCTCGCCCACCTCCGGGCCCCAGCGCAGCACGTTGATGCGGTCGGTGGTGGGCGTCACGCCCTCCGGCAGCACGCGCTCGCCCAGCAGCGCGTTGATGAAGCTGGACTTGCCGCTGTTGAACTCGCCCGCGATCACCAGCAGGAACAGCCCCTGGAGCTGCTCGCGCGCCTGCTCGAAGTGGCGCAGGTCGTCCGGCTCCACGTCCTGCCCGAAGCGCTGCAGCGCCGTGGCCAGCCGCTCCAGCAGCTCGCGCTCGCGGGCGCGGAGCTCCTGCTCCCGCTCGCCCAGGATGCGGCTGCGTTTCAGCAGTTTCCCGATCACCATCCGGCCCCTCCCCCTGTACCCGGTACGCCCCACGCCCGCGCGCGGGAGCCGCGAACGTTGCGCAAACGTGGGGCCGCGGTCGGCGGCTTGCATCTGCCGGTCGGCTTGCGCCAGCGTTTCCACCCGCTGGAGAACACGTGCTTTCCGGAGAAGCCCGGATGAGAGCAGGACGAGTGGCGCCGCTCGCCGCGCTCGCGCTGTGGGCCGCGCCCGCCGCGGCGCAGGGTGAGCTCGCCATGGGCCGGGAGACCGTCGGCTCGCTGGCGGCCACGGACCCGCGCACGGCGGACGGCGCCCACTACGACGCCTGGTCGTTCCAGGGCACGCGCGGGCACCGGGTCATCATCACCCTGTCTGCCCGCGCGTTCAGCGGCCACGTGAGCCTGGGCACGGTGGACGGCGGCCGGTACCACGAGCTGGCCGGCCACGGCGACACCCGCGACTGCGGCTACACGCTGGTGATCTTCGACCTCCCGGAGACGCGGACCTACGTGGTGCGCGCCACCTCCCGCGGGCCGGGGACGGGACCGTACTCGCTGACCGTCGAGCCGGTGGAGCCGTACCACCTGGAGAGCATCGAGGGGGCGCTGGAGGCCGGCGACCCGCAGGCTGGTGACGGCACCTACTACGACGCGCACACGTACCACGGCCGCGGCGGCGAGCGCCTGGTGGTGGTGATGGGCTCCCCCGACGCCGGCTTCGACGCCCACCTGGCGATCGGAGCCATGGACGGCGGGCGGTGGACCCGGATCGCCGCGGACGACAACGGCGCCGGCGGCCGCGATGCCCGCGTGGAGATCCGGCTGCCGCACACCCGCGTCTACGTGATCCGCGCCGGCTCGCGCGGCTCCACCGGCCGCTACTGGCTGAAATTCGAGAGCGGCCCGCCCCCACGGCGTTGCGACGCGGCCCGGCGGCGGTAGGGCGGGCGGGAACGGCGATGGGAGGGAGGATGCGGACCCGAGCGCGAGAAGATGCTGGCGGGCGAGCTGTACGAGGCGCTGGACCCGGAGCTGGTGTCCATGTGCGAGCGGGCGCGGGACCTGTGCCAAGCGCTCAACGCGACGGGGGAGGCGCAGCAGGACGAGCGCCGGCGCATCCTGGTGGAGCTGTTCGGCGCCGGCGGCGACACGGTGTGGATGCAGCCGCCCTTCTGGTGCGACTACGGGTCCAACATCGAGCTGGGCACCCGCGTGTTCTTCAACTTCAACTGCGTGGTGCTGGACGTCTGCCGCGTCGCCATCGGCGACTACACGATGTTCGGCCCGGCGGTGCAGATCTACACCGCCACGCATCCCATGAACGCGGAGCTGCGGCGGAAGCAGGAGTACGCCAGGCCCATCGAGATCGGGAGCGACGTGTGGGTGGGCGGTGGGGCCATCATCCTCCCCGGCGTGCGCATCGGCTCACGCTCCGTCATCGGCGCCGGCAGCGTCGCCACCCGCGACATTCCCGATGGCGTCTTCGCCGCCGGCAACCCCTGCCGCGCCATCCGCGCGATCAGCGAGCAGGATTCAGCGCTGGTGTAGCCCGGCGGCGACCTCTCCCGGCGGACCGCGCGTTAGTTGCGCCTTTCTTTATACGACGTAAATCACTTGCTTTTGCGCACACGTATGTTTACTCTTCCCGCATCCCCAGACAACAAGCCGGAGTACCCGCCCTGGGTCCTGCTCCGCGTCCCCCCCCGACGGAGGCCGTTCCGTGTACTACTCGCTCAACCCCGAGGATCTGCAGGTCGAATCGTTCGCTACCGCGCCCGACGCCGGGATCGGCGACGGTGTCCTGCAGGCGGAGGCCACGCCCTCTCTCCAGGGCCCGACGTGCCCCGCGATGATCTGTATCGCCTCCGCGATCGGCACCTGCGTCGGCATCTGCATCGACTGACGCGCCCGGACGACGCCCGCATCGCTCATCACCCTTTGGAGGAGCCCGCCCATGTCGCTGAACCCCGAAGAGCTGCTGATCGAGTCGTTCCCCACTTTGCCGGACCCGGTGGTGGGGTGGCCCGACGCGGGGCTGGCCGGCGAAACGGCCGGCGAGAGCTGCCCGCCGACGCTCTGCTGTCCCACCCAGGGGTGCTGGGACCAGTAGCGTCCGGAAGGGATGCAACGAAAGGGCACCTCCTCGGAGGTGCCCTTCGTGTTTGCGTTCGCCGGGGGGCTACGGCTGTCGCGGCGCCGCCTGCCGCAGCCGCGCGACCACGTCCGCCGTGACCGCGGCGCGGACGGGGAGGCCCTGTGCGCGCTGGAAGGCCTTGAGCGCGGTGATGACCTCCTCGTCGAAGGCGCAGAACTGCGCCTGCGTCGCGGTGCCGTGGCCGGCGCGGGCCAGCAGGTTGCGCAGCTCGCAGACGTGGGGACCCGCGGGGGCGGCGATCCCCTGCGAGCCGCCGGGCAGGTAGTGGTCGCCGGGGTGGAAGGTGTTCATCCACACGCCGTAGACGCGCTCCAGCTCCAGGATGGGCTCCGGGTGGTCTTCCACGTGCAGGTCCGCGTAGATGTCGTCGCGGCCGCCGTAGCCGGAGCCCCGCTTGACGATCAGCATCCCCGCCGCCTGGCGCCCGCGCCGGTCGCCGCCCGCCGCCTGCCCCGCCTTGAGCGCCGCCAGCAGCCGCTCGCCGAACGGGCGCCCCGCCGCCTCCGCGCGCTGGAAGGCCGCCGCCATCGAGTCCACCACCTCCGGGCCGGTGAGGATGTTGCCCTGCACGCTGAAGTTGCGGCCGGTGCGGTGGCCGGCCCACGCCTGCGTGCTGTCGCCGGTGAACGCGGCCACGCGGCACTGCCGGTCCAGCACCGCGAACTGCCGGTACGCGCGGCCGGAGTCGCCCGCGACGAACGCGGCCTTCACCTCGTCGGCGGAGCGGCCGGCGCGCAGCAGCTCCAGGCCCTGGCGCTTGAACCCCACGTTGGCCGCCGCCTGCGTGGCGATGGCGCCCACTTCCGCCTCCGCCGCGGGCACGATGGAGCCCGCCCCCACCACGCGCGACTGCACCGCCACGCCCCAGAACCCCTGCTCCGGGTCGCACGCCACGATGCTGAACGTCGACAGCGGCGGCTCCTGCTGCCCCGCCGCGGGCATCGCGTGGCCGGCGATCAGGAGGGCGGCGAGCGGGTAGAGCGTCGGGCGCGGCATGGCAGTCGTGGTTGCGGTGAACACGTGGCGCGCGGGCGGCACCGTAGATGCGCAAGCTGCCACGCGACCCGATCTCCCGTCAACGCCGCCGGATGACCCTCTCCCGCACGCTCCGCCTGCTCCTCGCGCTCTGCCTCGCGCCCGCCGCGGGAACGGCTCAGGCGGCGGGCGAGGTCGTGCGGGGGCGGGTGGTGCCGGCGGACGGGGCGGTGCCGGCGGGGCTGGTGGCGGTGCTGCGGGTGGGGGCGCGGGCGGACACGGCGGCGGTCGATTCCGCGGGGGCGTTCGTGCTGCCGCGGCCCTTGGGGCTGGCGGACAGCGTGGAGCTCGTGGTGGATGCGGGGGACGTGGAGGCGCGCGCCTACCACCCCGCGCTGGTGCGGGTGCCGGCGCGGGAGATGGCGGGTGAGGTGGAGATCGTGCTGGTGCCGCGAGCGTGGACCATCCGCGGCGGCCGCCACGCGGGCACCACCGTGCCGGTGAGCGTGGTCAAGGCGCGGACGGCGGTGTGCGCGGGGTGCTCGTCGTTCTACCAGCGCGCGCAGGACCCGCTGCGCCGCGACCGCTACCAGGGCTGGCGGCTGTCCGCGTTCCCCCTGCGCATGGCGTTCGACCGCGAGGACGCGCGGCCCGCGGGCGCGGCGCCCGACTCCGTCGCCTTCTGGCGCATCGTGGAGGCCATGGAGGACGGCTTCGGCGGCGACCTGTTCCGCCCGGCGGCGGTGGCGGAGACGCTGCCGGACGACGAGAACGGGCCCAACGACGTGGTGCTGGTGATCATGGACTCGCGGCTGCCCATCGCCGCGCTGACCAACGTGCTCAGCCGCCGCGGCGACGTGAACTACGCCGCGGTGCGCTTCCAGCGGCGCATGCAGCTCTCCGGCGACGACGGCCCGCGCCTGGTGACGCACGAGCTGATGCACGCGCTGGGGATGGGCCACACGTGCGAGTGGACGTCGAGCCTGGCGGACCTGAGCCGCTGTCCCGGCCTGCGCTCCGAGCAGGTGACCGCCGCGGACGTGGCCTACACCCAGCTCCTGTACCGCGTCCGCGAGGTGCAGGAGGCCACCGGCGCCCGCTGGGCCTTCGACGCCGCTCTCGCGGGCGAGCGCCGCTTCATCCTGGGCCTCTACTGAAAAGACCTCACGCAGAGACGCAGAGAACGCGGAGAAACCTCTCTGCGTCCTCTGCGTCTCTGCGTGATGCTTTTCTTTTCAGTCCGCCGGGTACAGCCGGTACTTCTCGCGGATGCGGTTCCACTCCGCGTTCTCCCGCTCCCAGCGGCGGACGATGGCGCGCGGGTCGTCGCCGCGGCGAACGGCCTCGGGCGCCCAGCGGCTGCCCAGCATCTGCAG
>DASTLD010000171.1:0-14137 GCA_035715345.1 Longimicrobium sp. | reverse complement strand
CCTGGGCGACCTGCTGCGCGCCGCGTAGACAAAGCACATCGCCAGAAACGCGGAGGGCGCGGAGAGAATCACCTCTCCGCGCCCTCCGCGTCTCCGGGTGGGACCTTCCGTCAGCGGTCCTGCTGCGGCCGCCCCACGCGGTTCACGTCGTCGGGGGCGGTGGCGTTCACGCGGTCCGCCTGGTCCGCCAGGGCGCGCGTGTTCTCCTCCACGCTGCGCACGTTCTCCGCCGCCTGCCGGTTGTCCTCGCCGCCCATGCCGGGGGCGCGCACGCCCTCCACCGGGTGGTTGGTGGACTCCGGGCTGGTGGCGTCCACGCGGCGCGCCTGGTCCGCCAGGGCCTGCGTGTTCTCCTCCACGTTGCGCATGTGCTCCAGGTTCCGCGAGTTGTCGTCGGAGCCCACGTTGCGGTCGTCGTTCTGCGCCATCGCCATCTCCCGTGCTCCAGGTTTCCGCTCACGCCGCCCCCTCCGGCGGGGGCGGGGGAGTGCTGCAGGTCGCGTTCCCGTCCCGCGCTACTCGCCGCCGCGGTCCACGCGCGGCACGTCCGTCCGCTCCACCGCCTCGCGCGCGTCGTCCAGCCCCAGGTGCACGTCGCGGGCGTTGGCGCGGATCTCGTGGATGGCGCGGCGGTTCTCCTCGATCTGCCGCTCCGTCTGGCCCAGCGTGCGCGCGTTCTCGGCGATGAGGCGCGCGTTCTCCGCCAGGTCCTGCGCCGCGCGGCGCTGCGTCTCCGCCACCCGCTCCTGCCGCTGGTTCAGCTCCACGTCGTCCTCGGCGCGGACGCGGTCCGCGGCCGCCACGTCCGGCGGCAGGCGAAAGGCGTAGTCCGTCTCCTGCCCGCCCCGCGCCGCCCGCTCGTTCTCCTCGCGGGCGGCGCGCGCCTCGTCCGCCACGCCGTCCGCATCGCGCGCCACCCCCCGCAGCGCGTCGTCTCCCGGCCCTTCCGATTGCTCCGTCACGTGCGCCTCCAGGCCCCCTCGGTTCCCGCCCTCCGCTCCGCCGCCCGGTGAATGCAATCCCCTCGCCAGGCGCCGCCGGGCCCCGGGGGGCGGTTGTCCGGCGGGCGGCGGGCTGATACGTTTGGCGTCAAACGTTTCCAATTTCTTCACCCCTCGCCTGGAGCACGCCCGTATGCCCAAGCTGGTCCTGCCGCGCCTGTGCCTTGCCCTTTCGCTGGCCGCCGCCCTCGCCGCCTGCTCCGACGCGGGGCTGCCCACCGATGCCGCGCCGCGCACCAACACGCTCGCGCCCGTGCGGCATCCCATCCTGTTCGTGCACGGCTTCAACTCCACCGGCGCGGTGTGGGACAACATGATCGCCCGCTTCCAGGCGGACGGCTGGACCGGCGCGGAGCTGGTCAAGTGGTCGTACAACACGTCGCAGTCCAACGCCGCCACCGCGAACCTGGTCAAGGCCAAGGTCGATTCCATCCTCGCCGCGACGGGCGCCGCCAAGGTGGACATCGTGACGCACTCCATGGGCGGGCTGTCGTCGCGGTACTACGCCAGGAACCTGGGTGGAGACGCGCGCATCGACGCGTGGGTGTCGCTGGGCGGCCCCAACCACGGCACCACCTGGGCGTACGGCTGCTTCACCACCTCGTGCGTGGAGATGCGGCCCAACTCGACGTACCTCAAGAACCTGAACGCGACGGACGAGACGCCGGGCGCGCCCCGCTACGGCACCTGGTGGTCCGCGTGCGACACGGTGATCGAGCCGGACAACAGCACCCCGCTGGTGGGCGCCACCAACACGCAGACGGCCTGCATCGGCCACAGCGCCTTCCTGACGGACCTGACCACCTACCAGCAGGTGCGCGCCTTCGTGCACCAGTAGGACCGCATTTTCACGCAGAGGGCGCGGAGGTTGAAAAGCGAGGACGCAGAGGAGTCCTCGTGCATTCCTCTGCGTCCTCTCTTCTGAACCTCTGCGCCCTCTGCGTGATGCTTTTCAGGCTTTTCTCAGCCCAGCACGCCGCCCAGCCGCAGCAGGTCGGGCAGCGTGAACTGCCCCGGCGCCGCGCCCAGCGTGGGCTGCCAGGGCGCGCCCAGGATGGAGTCCTCGCTGCGGCGCACCAGCTCCGCGAACACCTCCGCGAGGATCAGGCTGCCCACGGGGCCCAGGTGCCGCCCGCGCGCGTGGTGCGCCGCCTCCGCCAGCACGTAGAACCAGAGCGGGGTGCGCTCCAGGAAGCCGCCGTCGCGCAGCGCCGCCGCCTGCTCCGCCGGCACCGCCGCCTCGAGCTGGGCCGCGGTCAGCGGCGTCTGGTCCACCGCCCGCGCCACCGCCTGCCCGGTGGGGATGCGCAGCAGGTAGCCGCGCAGCAGGTTGCGCACGGCCAGCCGCCCGCCGTCGCCCGGCTCCGGCCTGCCGTCCACCTGCCGCAGGGTGAACAGCGGCTCCACCAGCCGCGTGTCGATGCGCCGCGCGCGGTCGAACGGCGCCCCGGCGTCCACCAGCCGCTCCCACTCCACGATCCAGTTCTCCGGCAGCGTGTCCGTCTGGGCGGGGCCGAAGCCGAGCTGCCCGCTCAGGGCGGTGAAGGTGAAGAGGAGCTGCAGGGTGGCCGGCGTGGTGCCCGGCTCGCCGCTGCGGTTGAAGTTCAGGTTGAAGTTGTACGACTGCCGCACCATGCTGTGGCCGAACCGGTAGGCCGCCACGGTGAACTCCAGCGGAATGAAGAACCGGCCGCGCCTGGGCTGGAACCAGCGGTTGCCGTCGCGCAGCACGCCCTGCACCACGCGCGGGTCCGCGATGCGCGGCAGGAAGTCGTGCAGCACCATCCACTGGTAGTGCTGCCGCAGCAGCCTGCGCGCGTCGTCCAGGGCATGGCCCTGGTCCACCAGCGCGTTGTGCGCCCGCAGGAACGCGGTGTGGAGCTGGCCGATGATGGTGTTCTCGTCGTTGCGCGGGTCGCCGGTCAGCGCGGCCCGGTCGTGCGCGACGTCGGCGCTGCGCGGCTCGCGCGGCAGGTCGTTGAAGTCGTCCTTGCCGGGAGGGCGCAGCAGGGGCCTGGCGGTCGCGTTCAGCGGCGTCACCCGGCCCACCACCATCCGCTCCCCGTCCACCGGCGCCGGCGCCGCGTAGACGGAGTCCAGGTCCAGCGTGGCCGTGCGCGCGTTCCGCAGGTGCTTGCGGATCTCCTTGAGCGGCAGCGGCGCCAGCCCCGGGTCCAGGAGCTGGTCCAGCGTGGCGGAGGTGGTCTCCAGCGTGACGTCGTGGTCGATGAACTGGCCCAGGTAGGTGTACGCCGCCGGGATCTCGGCGTCGCCGGCCTCGTCGTCGCCGCCTGGGTCGCGCATGGTGCGGCCCAGCGCGATCAGGGCGTCCCGGGTGGCCTGCGACTCGGGGAGCAGGTTGCCGGGGTCCTTCTGCAGCTTGGGAAAGAGGAAGTCGAAGTCGTTCAGGTCCAGCGGCCTGGCCACCGCGAAGCCCAGCGGAACGTCCGCCGTGCGGGCGGCCACCTCCGCGCGCGCCTCCAGCAGCGCATCGAGCTTGACCGTGGCTCCGTGTCCCAACCTTGGCATTGTGGATCTCCTGGTAAATGATGGATGAATTGTACTGCCGACGATGCAACACACCGCGCCCCGATCCGGGGTGCGGGTACCAGCGTCCCATGACGGGACGGCCTGTGCGGAGCTTCTGCGGGCGTGCGAAATGAGCTGGCGTCGGGCGGGTGTTACCAGCGGGGTGGCGCGAGAGACAGGATAAAAGCCACGCGGATGAATTGCAATAACCTTATTAGAAAGTTATGGATCATTCCATTCCCATTGCATCCTCCGCGGCTCTCTTTTCAACCTCTGCGTCCTCTGCGTCTCTGCGTGAGTCCAGGTTTTGGGAACTGATGGAGCGCCGGCGCATATCACCCAACCCACGAAGGGAGGGAGGATGCGACGCAGGATGCTGGCGATGACGATCGTGCCGCTCGCGGCGCTGCTGCTGGCGGGCGGGGGCCCGGCGCAGGAGCGGCGGCCCATCCTGTTCGTGCACGGGCTGGACGGCGCCGACGCGCAGTGGATCCGCATGATGCGCCGCTTCCGCGACGACGGGTGGACGCACCTGTATCCCATGGCCTACGACTCCGACCAGTCGTCGCTGCGCACCGCGGCGGAGGTGCGCGCCCGCGTGGAGCAGGTCCTGGCGGCGACCGGCGCGCGGCGGGTGGACGTCATCACCCACTCGCTGGGCGCCCTGCCCGTGCGCTGGTACATCCGCAACGCCGGCGGCGACTCGCTCATCGCCTCGGTGGCCACCATCGCCGCGCCCAACCACGGCACGCACACCGCCTACCTGTGCCTGCGCGCGAGCTGCGGCGAGATGCACCCTGGCTCCCGCTTCCTGCGCGAGCTGAACCAGGGCGACGAGACCCCCGGCGCCGTCCGCTACGCCACCGTCCGCTCCCCCTGCGACCCCGTCATCGTCCCCAGCGAGAGCACCGCGCTGGAAGGGGCGATGAACGTCCGCACCCGCTGCCTGGGCCACACCGAGCTGCTGGAGGACGCCGCCGTCTACGCACGGCTCCGCGACTTCCTGCTCGGCGCCGAAGACCCCTCCGCCGCCCCCGATCCCGCGGATTCGCGGGGGAAAGCGTAGCCCCGGCGGCATACGCGTTGTATCGTACGCCCGGACAAGCGCGGCTTGAACGCGGGCTCCGGGGGCAGATGACGCGACCGTTCCACTCCATCTACTCGCACGGCTTCGTGCGCGCGGCGGTGTGCATCCCCTCCGTGCGCGTGGCCGATCCCGCGTTCAACACCGAGCACACGCTGGAGCTGGCGCGCCGCGCCTCGGAGCAGGGCGCCGCCGTGGCGCTCTTTCCCGAGCTGGGCATCAGCTCCTACACCTGCGACGACCTGTTCCACCAGGACGCGCTGCTGGACGGCGTGCTGGCCGGGCTGCGCCGCATCGTGGACGAGAGCCGGGAGCTGACGCCGGTCCTGCTCGTGGGCGCGCCCCTCCGCTTCGACCAGCGCCTGTTCAACTGCGGCGTGGTCGTCCACCGCGGCGAGGTGCTGGGCGTCGTCCCCAAGAGCTACCTGCCCAACTACCGCGAGTTCTACGAGAAGCGCCAGTTCACCCGCGCGGCGGACGCCGTCAGCCGCGAGGTGGAGCTGCTGGGCACGCTGGTGCCCTTCGGCCCCGACCTGGTGTTCGAGGCCACGGACGTGCGCGACTTCGGCCTGCACGTGGAGGTGTGCGAGGACGTCTGGACCCCCATCCCCCCCAGCAGCTACGCCGCCCTGGCCGGCGCCACCGTGCTGGCCAACCTGTCCGCCAGCAACATCACCATCGGCAAGGCGGAGTACCGCCGCGACCTGTGCGCCGCGCAGAGCGGCAAGTGCATCAGCGCCTACCTGTACTCCGCGTCCGGGCCGGGGGAGAGCACCACGGACCTGGCCTGGGACGGCTACGCGCTGATCTACGAGAACGACGTGCTGCTGGCGGAGTCGAAGCGCTTCTGCGACGAGCCGCAGGTGATCGTGGCGGACGTGGACCTGGAGCGGCTGGCGCAGGAGCGCATGCGCATGACCAGCTTCCACGACGCCGCCGCGGACCACCTGGAGCGCATCGCCGCCATCCGCCGCATCCCCTTCGAGCTGCGGCCACCCAAGGGAGACCTGGCCCCGTGCCGCCGCGTGGGCCGCTTTCCCTACGTGCCCGACGACCCGGCCGCGCTGGACGCCCGCTGCTACGAGGCGTACAACATCCAGGTGCACGGCCTGCTCAAGCGCCTGTCCGCCACCGGCATCCAGAAGCTGGTGATCGGGGTGTCGGGGGGACTGGACTCCACGCAGGCGCTGATCGTGGCCGCGCATGCCATGGACCGGCTGGGGCTGCCGCGCACCAACGTCCTCGCGTTCACGATGCCCGGCTTTGCCACCAGCGAGGGCACGAAGCGCAACGCGCACGCGCTGATGCGGGCGCTGGGCGTGACCGCGCGGGAGATCGACATCCGCCCCAGCAGCCTGCAGATGCTGCGCGACATCGGCCACCCGTACGCGGACGGGGAGCCGGTGTACGACGTGACCTTCGAGAACGTGCAGGCGGGCGAGCGCACCAGCCACCTGTTCCGCCTGGCCAACTTCCACGACGCGCTGGTGCTGGGCACCGGCGACCTGAGCGAGCTGGCGCTGGGGTGGGCCACGTACGGCGTGGGCGACCAGATGTCGCACTACAACGTCAACGCGTCCGTGCCCAAGACGCTCATCCAGCACCTGGTGCGCTGGGTGATCCACAGCGAGCAGTTCGACGCGGAGACGGGCGCCATCCTGCAGGCCATCCTGGACACGGAGATCTCGCCGGAGCTGGTGCCGCACGCCGAGGGCGGCGGCGACGCGCCGGCGCAGAGCACGCAGGAGAAGATCGGCCCGTACGAGCTGCAGGACTTCACGCTGTACTACGTGACGCGCTTCGGCTTCCGCCCCAGCAAGATCGCGTTCCTGGCGCACCACGCCTGGAGCGACCGCACGCGCGGGTCGTGGCCGCCGCTGCTGCCGGTGGAGCAGCGCAACGAGTACGGCCTGGCCGCCATCAAGGGATGGATGAAGGTCTTCCTGTGGCGCTTCTTCCAGACCAGCCAGTTCAAGCGCTCGGCGATGCCCAACGGCCCCAAGGTCGGCTCCGGCGGCTCCCTTTCCCCCCGCGGCGACTGGCGCGCCCCCAGCGATTCCGAGGCCGCGGTGTGGCTGGAGGAGCTGCGGGTGAACGTGCCGGATACGTGAGGAAGTGCGTGAGTGCGTGAGTGCGAAAGTGCAGAAGCGTGGGTGATGAGCAGGGGCAGGGCGGCGCGAGAATGGCAGGCCCCGGCGCAGCCCGCCCGGCGAATGAATTCGCGGCAACGAAAACGTGAAGTCGGCCTTCGCCGACTGGACGGGTGCCATCAGCGCAGGCGAGCACGGGCCGGCGCATTTCCATGGTAGAGACGCCCCGCCGGGGCGTCTCGGCGCATGAGCAGAGGGTGGCACCGCGAGCAGATCTTCTCCCTCTCCCGCGCAGTTTGCGGGAGAGGGACAGCGTGACGGGCAAGGACGCGACGACAGTCGCGCGCCTTGCCCGGCGCGCAGGGTGAGGGCCCCACCACGAGCCACGTCCCGCATGTCCGACACACCCGATCCCACCCCACTTCACGAGACCGCGCACGAGCCCGCCGGGCGGCCGTGGGAGCTGGAGCTGCTCATCTCCGGCGCCGTCGTATTCTCGCTGATGCAGCTGCCGGGCATGGTGGACCGCGCCTTCGACCGCGCGGTGCCCCACTACGCCGGCAACGCGCTGCTGGCGATGTTCTCGCTCTACATGTACGGCAAGCTGGTGCTGTACACCCTCATCGCCAGCTTCCTGGTGCACCTGGTGGGGCGCGCGTACTGGGTGGGCCTCATCGGGCTGGACCGCGTGTTTCCCGGGGGCGTCAAGTGGGACAACGCCACCTACGGGCCCGTCATGCGCGAGGTGTACAGCCGCCGCATGGTGGGCGTGCAGGCCCGCATCGACTCCGCGGACCGCTTCTGCTCCGTGCTGTTCTCGTTCGCCTTCACCATTGCCCTGCTCTTCATCTTCTCCACCGTGGCGCTGGGGATGGCCGCCGGGCTGGCGTTCGGCGTCTCGCGCCTGTTCCTGGGCGGGCGGCACGCGTCGCGGGTGTTCTGGATCGTGATGGCCGCGGCGGCGCTCATCCCCGTGGGCACCTGGCTGGTGGACCGCGCGGTCGGCGGCAGGCTGCGGGCGGGCGGCGGGCCGCGGCGCGGGCTGTCCCTGATGGCGACGGTGTCGTACTACCTGAACGCGATGCCGCTGTACGGCACCGTGGCGATGGTGCTGTTCAGCAACTTCCGCAAGCGCGCCTTCTACCCGGTGTTCTACCTGAGCCTGGCGCTGCTCTTCACCGTCTTCATCGTGCGCGACGTGTACCTGCGCCAGGGCATCCTGCGCACGGGCGACTACGGGTTCCTGCCGGACAACGCGGGGCAGTTCGGGGTGCGCGCGTCGTACTACGACAGCCAGCGCGACCCCGGCGACGTGCCCGACGAGCTGCCCAGCATCCAGGCGGACATCGTCAGGGACCCGTACGTGCGCCTGTTCATCCCCTACTCGCCGCGGCGGCACGGGCGCGCGTTCGCGGAGCAGTGCCAGGGCGTGCGCCCGCTCGCGGAGCCCGGCATCCACCGCGGCGAGAACGACCCGCCGGACACCACGCGCGTGGACGCGGTGCTGGAGTGCTGGACGCGGCTGCAGCCGGTGTCGCTCAACGGCCGGCCCCTGCGCCCCGCCTTCCGCTTCTACCGCCACCCGGTGACGGGGCTGCGCGGCGTGGTGGCGTACATCCCCACCACCGGCCTGCCCCGCGGCGAGAACCTGCTGACCGTCGGCCCCGCCCCCCGCGCCCGCGCCGGCCGCGACGCCGGCGACTCCCGCCGCCGCGACCGCACGCCGCACTACATCCGGTTCTGGCTGTAGGGAGTGCGTGAGTGCGAAAGTGCGAAAGTCTGGAAGTAGATGGTCGGCGCGTGGGGCGGGCGCCTGCGCCGCCCCCACCCGCTCGCTTAGGCTCGCACCCTCCCCCAAGTCTGGGGGAGGGTTGATGGTCTGCGCGCTGGGCTACCCGGTACGCAGTTCAGGTCTCCCCCTCTCCGCGCGCCTCGTGCTCCAGCGGTAGGGAAACACCGGGGCCTGGCGGGCGCGGGGGGAGGGGGCCGGGGGGAGGGGGCCGGGGGGTGGGGCCCCCGCTGTAGAACGCCGCCCCGCTTGTCAGACAAGCTCCCCCCATCTCCCCGCTCCATGCGGAAGGGAGGGGGCGGGCGGGGAAGGGGCCCATCTGGCGCCGCCCCGCGCCCGCGCTTACCCTATCAAGCGTTCCCGCCGTCCCACCCGTTCCACATCCCTGGACCCAGGACCGATGAAGTATCCCCTCAGGCTCTCGTTCAAGAAGGTCGCGCTGGCCCCGCAGATCTACGTGCGCGACGCGGACGGACAGCTCCGCATGTACGTCAAGCAGAAGCTGATGAAGCTCAAGGAGAGCGTCACCGTCTTCGCGGACGAGGAGCAGCGGCAGCCGCTCTACCGCATCGACGCGGACCGCGTCCTGGACTTCAACGCGCGCTACCACTTCACCACCGCGGACGGCCGCGAGCTGGGCGGCGTGCGCCGCAAGGGCCGCCGCTCGCTGTGGAAGGCCAGCTACGAGGTGGAGCGCGGCGGCGAGGTCATCCTCCGCATCGGCGAGCAGAACCCGTGGGCCAAGGTGGGCGACGCCCTGTTCGGACAGATCCCCGTCGTCGGCCTGTTCGCGGGCTACCTCTTCCACCCCGTCTACAACGTCACGCGGCCGGACGGCGACCAGGTGCTGCGCGTGGCCAAGCGCCGCGCCCTGTTCGAGGGCGAGTACGACCTGGACCGCCTGCAGGACATGGACGCCGAGGAGGAGGGCCTGGCCGTGCTGAGCGTGCTCATGATGCTGCTGCTGGAGCGCACGCGCGGCTGATCCCCGCCCGATCGTTCGACTCTCCGCGGGCGCCGCCGGCCGGCGGCGCCCGCCCCCCACTCCCCCGCGAGGGAATCCCCATGATCCGCAAGCTGCTCATCGCCGCGGCGCTGCTGACGGCCGCCGCCCCCGCCGCCGCGCAGCCCGGCCAGGAGCACGCGCAGGCCGCCCGCGAGGTGCTGGAGGCCTCCCGGACGCGCGAGGGCTTCGTGCGCGGCTTCGAGCTGGGCATGGCCAGCCAGATGGCGGCGGGCGACAGCCTGCCGGCGGAGGTGGTGGCCACCATCCGGCGCCTGTTCGAGGAGCACTTCCGCTGGGACGAGATGGAGCCCGAGTTCATCCGCATGTACACGGAGCTGTACACCGTGGACGAGCTGCGGCAGCTGGCCGCGTTCTACCGCACCCCGGTGGGGCAGAAGCTGGCGGACACCTCGCCGGAGCTGGCGGTGCGCACCCAGGCCATCGTCAACGCGCGCATCCAGGAGATGCTGCCCGCGCTGATGGAGGCCATCACCGCGCAGGTGAGCGGCGCGCCCTGACCCGGCGCGGGCGATGATCTCGGAGCGGGTCCGCGCGCACTACGAGCGGCTGTGGGGCCCGCCCGCGCGCCAGGCCTTCTTCCGCAAGGGCCCGCACGCCGTCCACGTCTTCAAGTGGGACCGCGACGCGCACCCGGACGAGGTGTACTTCTACGCCACGGCGGGTGCCAGCGACCACCCGCTGCCGGGCCTCGACGCCGCGCACCGGATGGAGGTCTACGTCGGCTTCACCGCCGCGGTGGACGGCGTGGCGGAGACGCTGGCGGACATCGCGCTGCACCCGGTGCTGCACGGCACCGCGCTGGGGCACGGGCACGGCATCGCGTACCCGGCGCCGCTCTGGCCCGGCACCGCGATGGACACCGCGCTGCTGGTGCTGCCCCCCGCGGACGAGGAGATCGTCCCGCGGCTCGACGCAGGCCCGGAGGCGCACGTGGAGTTCCTCCAGGTCATGCCGCTCTTCCCTTCCGAGGCCGCCTACCGCAGACTGCACGGCACGGCGGGGCTGCTGGCGCGCTGGGACGAGGACCGCGTCCCGTACTGGAACCCCCATCGCCCGCCCCCCGCGTTCGCCCCGTGAGGCAGAGACCATGAAGATCATCTGCGTCCCGCTCGCCGCCGCCGCGCTCCTGCTGGCGGCCGCCGCCCCCGCCGCCGCCCAGCCGGAGCTGCCCGCCGACGAGGTGGCCGCCGCGCGCGACGTTCTGGAGGCCATGAGCACGCGCACCATGTTCCCCCGGGTGCTGGACGGGCTGATGAGCCTGCAGGAGGCGGACGAGGAGCTGCCGCCGCGCGTCCGGAAGATGATCCGCGACTTCATGGAGGAGCACTTCACCTGGGAAAAGCTGGAGCCCGAGTTCATCCGCATGTACGTGGACATCTACACGCTGGACGAGCTGCGCGGGCTGGCGGCGTTCTACCGCACCCCGCTGGGCCGGCGCGTGGTGGAGACCATGCCCGAGCTGTCGCGCCGCTCGCAGCAGGTGGGCATGGACGCGGTGAACGAGTTCCTGCCGCGGCTGATGGAGGCGGTGATGGGCGAGGCGCTGGAGGAGCTGGGCGAGGACGGCGAGCGCCCGGCCAAGGAGCCGCGCCAGCGCCGCAAGAGCTGACCGTGGCCGGCGCGCCCTTCCGCGACAACGTGGTGGTGGTCACCGGCGCGTCCGACGGCATCGGGCGCGAGGTGGCGCTGCAGCTCGCGGATCAGGGCGCCTGGCTGGCCCTGGCCGCGCGCGACGCCGCGAAGCTGGAAGAGGTGGCGGCGGAGTGCCGGGCCCGCGGCGGGCGCGCGCTGACGGTGCCCACGGACGTGGCGGAGCGCGAGCAGTGCCGGCGCCTGGTGGAGCGGACCGCGGAGGAGTTCGGGCGACTGGACACGCTGGTCAACAACGCCGGCGTCTCCATGTGGGCGCGCTTCGACGAGGTGACGGACCTGGAGCCGTTCGAGCGGATGATGCGCGTCAACTACCTGGGCGCGGTCTACTGCACCCACTACGCGCTGCCGCACCTGAAGCGCTCGCGCGGGCGCATCGTGGGCGTGTCCAGCCTGACCGGCAAGACGGGCGTGCCCACGCGCAGCGGCTACGCGGCCAGCAAGCACGCCATGGCCGGCTTCTTCGACAGCCTGCGCATCGAGCTGGCGGACGACGGCGTGGCGGTGACCATGGTATATCCGGGCTTCGTCTCCACCTCCATCCGGCAGCGCGCGTACGGCCCGGACGGCAGGCCGCTGGGCTCCAGCCCCGTCCGCGAGGCGGAGGTGATGACGGTGGAGGAATGCGCGCGGCAGATCGTCCGCGCCGCCGCCGGCCGGCGCCGCGAGCTGGTGATGACGCTGCGCGGCAAGGTGGGCGCCTACCTCAAGCTCCTCTCCCCGCGCCTCGTCGACCGCATCGCGCGCAGGGCCATCGCGCAGGGCAAGTAACGGACGGCCTCACGCAGAGCCGCGGAGACGCAGAGGAACGCAGAGGAAAAGAAGAGAGAAAGAAACGAGGGGAGGAGCGCCGCCGCGTGCTCCTCCCCTCGATTCTTTTCTCTGCGTCCTCTGCGTCTCTGCGTGAGGCTCTTTCGTTTCAGGAAAGCAGCCTCATGAGCGGCGCCGTGAGCCGGGTCGTGAAGCGGCGCACGCGCTCCCGCCGTTCTTCCCTGCGCTTGTTCCTGGCCATGATGGCGCGCGCCTTCTCCGGCGAGCAGCCGATCAGCCCCGGCGCGTACTTCAGCGCGTGCTCGATGATCTCCTCGTCCGACGCCGTCCGCAGCCAGTGGAGCAGGCGAGGGCCGACGACGTCGGGATCGATCGGGCGCCCGCCGAGTTCCTCGTTCATAAGCGCCACCTCCGCAGGATGCTAGACGGGTCGCGGACGCAGATCTGGACGTGCGAATGGGACAGCAACGCCGACTCGGGAAACAGCGGCTCTCCCTCTGCGAATGCCGCCCGGACAGATCGGAGGCGGACCTGATCCACCTCCTCGATCCAGGACACCGCGAAGTTGATGACCTCACGGTCCAGCCGGTGCGCTCCCTTCGTCTGCCGCGGCGGGGCAAGTCCCTTCCGCTCGCGGCTGGCGGTCCATCGAAGGTAACACTGCCGATGCAGGTCGTGCCAGCGGATGTCGAGCAGATCCAGGCAGTCCGTCAGGTCGATCTCGGCGCCGATGACCGCCGCGTCCGCGCCGAAGCGCCGGCGCGCCCACTCCCACGCGCGCGCCGGCGCGTCCTGGAAGAAGTAGGCCCCGTCGCCCAGCCAGTCGTAGTCGTTGCGGCTGGGCTGGAAGTTATGCGACAGGATGGATACGGCAGCTGTCGCTTCGGTACCGTGGTAGGCGAGGACGATCATCTAGCCCCCGGCGCGAAGGCCGGTCCGGCGGGTGATCGCCCCCGCCGGCAATCAGCCCCCGCCGCCCGTGGGCCGGCCGCCGCCGGGGATGCCCGGCTCCGTCATCTCCCGGACGTTGAGCACCGTGTCGAGCTGGTCGTCGCCCAGCAGGCCGCGGCGCTTCACCACGTCGCGCACGGACTCGAAGTTCTTCGCCGACTCCTTGGCCACGGCCGCCGCCTCGTCGTAGCCGATGTACGCGTTGAGCGCGGTGGCGATGGAGGGGTTCTTCTCCAGCAGGTCGCGGCAGCGCTCGCGGTTGGCCACGATGCCGTCCACGCACTTCGTGCGGAACGCATCGCACCCGCCGGTCAGGATGGCGATGGACTGCAGGAGGTTGTGGGCCATCACCGGCATCATCACGTTCAGCTCGAAGTTGCCGTGCTGCCCGCCGACGGTCACCGCCACGTGGTTCCCCATCACCTGCGCGCACACCATCATCAGCGCCTCGCTCAGCACCGGGTTGACCTTGCCCGGCATGATGGACGAGCCCGGCTGCACGGCGGGGAGCTGGATCTCGTACAGTCCCGAGGTGGGCCCGCTGCCCAGCCAGCGGATGTCGTTGGCGATCTTGAGCAGCGACACCGCCAGCGTGTTCAGCGCGCCGCTGGCGGAGACGAAGGCGTCCTTGGCCCCCTGCGCCTCGAAGTGGTTCTCCGCCTCGCGGAACTCCAGCCCCGTGTCCGCGCTGATGTGGGCGATGGCCTTCGGCGGGAAGTCCGGGTGCGCGTTGGTGCCGGTGCCCACGGCGGTGCCGCCCAGCGCCAGCTCCGCCAGCTCGTCGGAGGCGTTCCGCAGCCGCCGGATGCCGTGCTCGAGCTGGCTGGCGTAGCCGCCGAACTCCTGCCCCAGGCGGACGGGCGTCGCGTCCATCAGGTGCGTGCGGCCGCTCTTGACCACGTCGTCGAACTCGGCGGCCTTGGCCAGCAGCGAGTCGCGCAGGCGCTCCAGCGCCGGGAGCAGGTCGTGGTGGATGGCCACGCGCGCGGAGACGTGCATGGCGGTGGGGATCACGTCGTTGGAGCTCTGCCCCATGTTGACGTGGTCGTTGGGGTGCACCTTTCCGCCCAGGAGCTGCGAGGCGCGGGTGCCGACCACCTCGTTGGTGTTCATGTTGGTGGAGGTGCCGCTCCCCGTCTGGAAGATGTCGAGGACGAACTCGCCGTCGTGGGTGCCCTCGATCACCTCGTCGGCCGCGCGCGCGATGGCGTCGGCGACCTGCGCGTCCAGCCATCCCATCTCCAG
>DASTLD010000170.1:0-3996 GCA_035715345.1 Longimicrobium sp. | reverse complement strand
CCCCTCCTCTCCCGCTCCGCGGGGGAGGAGGGGCGGGGGGGAGGAGGGGGCTCCGCGCAGACCGCCGCTGATCGCCCATCATCCCCCCATCACCGCCGGCCCCAGATGCCGAGCGCGTGGCGCAGCGAGACGAGCTGGCCCACGTGGTAGGCGTTGTGGTCCGCCACCAGCAGCACCTCGCGCAGGACCGTCTGCCCGCCGCCATGCGGGATGCGCGCGAACAGGTCGGTGGAGGCGTCCAGCGCCAGCGCCCGCATGGCCTCCAGGTCCGCGCGGAAGGCGGCGATGCTCGCGTCCCAGGCGCCCGCGGACGGCGGGGCGGGGGATGCGGGCCAGTAGTCCGCGGGCCAGCTCGGCTCCGTGTAGCCGGGATCGCGGCAGAAGTCCAGGATGTCGCGCTGGGCGATGCGCAGGTGCTCCAGCAGCTCCCACGCGCTGTGCGGCATCCCCTCCGCGCGCACGCCCCGCATCTCCGGCGGGATGCCCTCCACCGCCGCGCCGAAGCCGGCGTGCGCGTCCTCCCAGTCCAGCACCTTCGCGAGCTGCTCTCGCAGCGCCCTGTCGTCCATGCCTCGCCTCCCGTACGCTGTCCGGTCCGCAAGCTAGCGCGGCGCCGGGCGGACGCCAGGGACTTCCGTCCCCCGTCCGAACCCGCGCGGCCCCGGCGGCCTCTCACCCGTGCGGACGCGAGATCCCGCGGCCGCGCTGGACGAACCGAAAGCGACGAGAAGGCATCGCCATGACACACCCGACCCCATCGCGGCCCGCCGGCACCTCGCGCGGCGTGCGCGCGGCCGTGTGGACCTTCGCCATCGTGGAGGTCGCCGTGATCTTCGGCGCGCTCCTCCTGGGCCGCTGAACCCCGTCTCCCGGAGATGAGGACCATGACATCCCCCGACCTGGACGCCGTGCGCGGCAGCGTGCTCGACCAGATGGAGCGCGCCGAGCGGGCCACCCGCCTGGCCATCCTGGGCGCCGCCCTGGTGGAGGCGCTGCTGCTGGCCCTGGCCATCGTGATGGTGGACTGGAACGACCGCCTGCACGTGCTGCTGTTCCTGTTCTCCGTGCTCAGCTACACCATCGTGGCGCTGGGGCTGTTTGCCCTGGGCGGGCACGTGTCGCGGGTGGGGGCGCGGCTCGCGGCGGCGGTGGAGGCGGCGGGCCGCGGCTGAGCGTGGACGCGCGCGCGGAGGCGGAGCGCGGGCAGGCGGCGCTGGTGGCGCGGGCGCAGCTCGGCGACCGCGCCGCGCTGGACCGCCTGCTGCAGACCGTGCAGCGCCCGCTGTACGACCACCTCCGCGCGCTGCTGCGCGACCACGACGCCGCGCAGGACGCCCTGCAGGACACGCTGGTGCAGGTGTGCCGCAAGCTGGGCTGGCTGCGCGACCCTCGCTGGTTCCGCGCCTGGGCGTACCGCATCGCCACGCGCATCGCCCTGCGGCGGGTGAAGCGGGAGAAGCGCTGGGCGGAGGCCGTGCGCGGCGACGCCTGGGCGGAGTCGCTGCCCGCGCCGGAGCCGGACCCGCCGCCGGTGGACCCCGCCTGGCTGGCGCGGCTGCCGGAGCTGCTGGCGTCCGCGTCGCCCGCCAGCGAGGTGGTGCTGCGGATGCACTACTTGGAGGCGATGCCCTACACGGAGATCGCGGAGGCGCTGGAGATCCCGCTGGGCACGGTCAAGTCGCGGCTGGCGTACGGCCTGGCCGCGCTGCGCCGCACCGTCTCCCCAACGGAGCCGCCGGCGGCGGGGTCATAGGGGCGATCCTTTCCGGGAGATGCCACGCCTCTTGCGTGCATCCCCGGCGACAGACCGTCCCGGACCCGACCGATGCCAGCCATGCCGCGCCTGCGCACCCTTCTCTTCGGCCAGCCCACCACCCACACGCCCGCGATGGACGCGGGGCTGCTGCTGCTGCGCCTGTTCGCCGGCCTGGCGCTGGCGTTCGGGCACGGCATGGACAAGCTGCCGCCCACGGAGCGCTTCGTGGCCGGCGTGGCGGAGATGGGCTACCCCGCGCCGGAGCTGTTCGCGTACGCGGCGGGGCTTTCGGAGTTCGTGGGGGGGCTGCTGGTGGCGCTGGGGCTGTTCACGCGGCCGGCGGCGTTCCTGGCCTTTTTCACCGTGGCCAACGCCGCCGTCCTGCGCCACGCCGGCGACCCGTTCGGCGAGCGCGAGAAGGCGCTGCTCTTCGCCGCCACCATGCTGCTGTTCGTGCTGGGCGGGCCCGGGCGGTTCTCGCTGGACGCGCTCATCCGCGGGCGGCGCCGGTAGGGCCCTCACCCTGCGTGCCCCCGCGGCGCGCGACTCCGTCGCGTCCGCGGGGGCACGCTGTCCCTCTCCCGCCAACTGCGCGGGAGAGGGAGAAGATCCCCGCCCCGCGCGTCCATCTGCTCATCGTCCCGCCGTTCTCCGCGTCCTCCGCGGCTCCGCGTGAGTCCCGCCGCCGCGCGTCTGCGCTACGGCTCCGGGACGTTCGGAGCGGGGCCCATCTCCCGCAGCGTCCATCCGCCGTTCTCGTGGCGCAGGAGCATGCGGGTGCGGCGGTAGTCGGGCTGCTGGTGCTCGTTCTTTACCCACTCGAGGGTGCGGGCGTCCACCCAGCGCACGTCGGAGGGACCCCACGGGGTGCTCTCGTCGCAGGCGTCGCCGCTCGCCTCCCACTCCTTCTCCAGCCGCTCCGGGGTGACCCGCCAGATCTCGATGCGGTTCGGGTCGTAGGCGGCCTCCAGGTCCATCGACGCGCTCACCACCCGCCGGCCGTCCGGGGAGACGAGGGGCGGGCCGGGGATGTTCTCGTGCGCGCCGGTCCGGTCGCTCACCAGGAAGTACGCGCCGCCCTCGTAGTACTGGATGCGCAGCAGGTGGTAGCCGATGCCGGGCAGCCAGGTCAGGTAGCGCTGCCGCACCAGCACGTCCGCGTCCGTCGTGTCGTCGTACAGCGTGACCGGCGCCCCCTGCCGCGGGTGGAAGGTCAGCTCCAGCCCGTCCCGCACCACGCGCCCGCCGGTGCCCGCCAGCAGGCGCTGCTCGATGCGCGCGAAGCACGGGTCGCGCACCTCCTCCGCGTAGCACTCCTCGTAGGGGTCCTCCGCGGCGGCCACGGGAGCGGGCGCCACGGCGGGCGGCGTGCACCCGGCGAGCGCTGAGGCCAGCGCAAGGAGGCGCGCGATGCGGGGTGCGGGCATGCTCACCAGCTCCGGAGCAGGTGGGGGTGAAGGTGGGGATGGGCGTGCGCCCGCCCGCGGTGCAGCGCCTGGCGGACGAGCCGGCGCTCGCGGCGGTTCAGGGCGTTGCGCACGCGCCACGGCTCGCCGCGCAGCCAGGGACGCCGCCGCTGGCCCTCGCTGCGCTTCCACCGCACGATGCGCCCGCCGGGACGGACGATCCACTTCTTCGCTGCCATCGGCCTCTCCCGTAGGGGTAGCTACAGGAAGGGCATCCTCGTCTCCAGGTCCATTCCCTTCGTCGGTCGGGGGGATCGGCCTCACACCATCACGGAGCGGGCGCGGAAGAGCGGCTCTGCCAGGCGCGCGTCGCCGGTGACGGCGGCGGCCGCGGCGGCGCGCGCGGGGTCCAGCGCGTTGAAGAACATCTTCCATACGTCGCCGGGCTCCATCCGCACGCGCGCGGCCGCATTACCCGCCGCGCCGCGGTCGACGCGCCAGCCGCCGTCCTCGCGGACGACGGACCAGGCGCCGCCCGCATCGCCCGGCACCTCCAGCACCACGGCGGTGCCGGCGGGGGCGTCCACCTCCGCGTAGGCGCGGGGCAGGGCGCGGACGGACAGGTCCAGCAGGGGGTGCAGCCAGCGGCGCTCCAGCAGCGGCGGTGCGCCCACGGCCTCGCGGATCTGCATCTGGTGATGCCACCGCTCCGTATACTCGCGCCCGATGTTCATCCAGTTCTCCGACGTCTCCTCGCCCGCCCACGCAACCGAGTGGCGCGCCCGCCCGTGCGGCGGCTGCGACGCCACCAGCTCCGACACGCGGGGCCCCGTC
>DASTLD010000169.1:0-8794 GCA_035715345.1 Longimicrobium sp. | reverse complement strand
GGGGCCGGTGCGGCGCGGGGGGAGGGGGCCGGGGGGTGGGGCCGCCCGCGGTAGAACGCCGCAACGCTCACCAGACAACCCGCCCCTCTCCCGCTCCGCGGGGGAGGGGAAGCGAGGAACGAGCGGGGAGGGGGCCCGCGCAGACCTGTCCCCTGCTGTGTTCAGGTTGGTGCCCACCCGGAATACCTCTTGCACCCCGCGGGGCCGAGCTGTCCAACGGCATCCAGCAAGCATCCGGGAGGAACGGTGGCCCCGAACCCGAACGACAACCCCACGTGCATCTTCTGCCGCATCATCGGCGGCGACGAGATGGTGAGCGTGATCCACGAGGACGACGAGATCATCGCCTTCCTCGACATCCAGCCCCTGCACCCCGGCCACGTGCTGGTGGTGCCCAAGACGCACTACAAGAACCTGTTCTACGTGCCCGACGACCTGGCCATGCGCACCTTCGCGGTGGCCAAGCGCATCATGCCGGGCCTGCGCAGGGCCACGGGGTGCCGGGCGGTCAACCTGTTCTCGCCCAACGGCGCGGACGGCGGCCAGGACGTGTTCCACTTCCACCTGCACCTGATCCCGGTGCCCAAGGACGCGCCCTTCCCGCTCCAGCTCCCGGACCCCGGCTCCGAGGTGCCCTCGCGCTCGCAGCTCGACGTGATGTCCACGCACATCATGCGCTGCATCCACGACGAGGCCGAGGAGGCCGCGGAGGCGCCGGCGGAGGAGCCAGCCGCGGTTTAACTGCCGGACTCATGCAGAGACGCAGAGGGCGCGGAGAACTACGGGAGCACTCCTGCAGTTCTCTGCGTCCTCCGCGTCTCTGCGTGATGCTTTTCTGTTTGCGCACTCTCGCATGCCGCAGTATCCTCCCGCCCGCCCAGCACCCTCATTCGCCGAGCATGAAGCGCTTCGCCGCCTACGATCCGCCGGAGTACGTCAACTGGAGCGCGGACCCGCAGCTCCTGCAGGACTTCCGCGACCGCATCGCCGCCGATCCCGACCGCGCGGAGGTGGTGCGCGGGCTGGACGAGGACAGGCTCCTGGACCTGTACGCCGGCCTGCTGCGCAACCGCCTGCACGACGTCATGCTCAAGCGCTGGGTCAAGAGCGGCGTCATCAGCAAGGCCTGGCTCGGCGTGGGCGAGGAGGCGGCCACCATCGGCCCCGTGCACGCGCTGCGGCGCGCCGGGCCGGACCGCGACGTCGTCGCCCCCATGATCCGCAACTCCGGCGCGTGCCACGAGATGGGCATGCCCGTGGCGGACATCTTCCGCAGCTACCTGGGCACCGCGGACAGCCCCTCCGGCGGCCGCGACCTGCACGTGGGCGAGCTGGAGCACGGCGTCCTGCCCCCCATCAGCCACGTGGGCGACGTGGTGCCGGTCATTGCCGGCATCGCGCTCAGCTTCAAGCTGCGCGGCGAGGACCGCGTGGGGCTCACCTGGGTGGGCGACGGCTCCACCAAGACCGCGGCGTTCCACGAGGGGATCAACTTCGCCGCGGTGCAGCGCGTGCCGGCCATCTTCATCATCCAGAACAACCAGGTGGCGCTGGGGACCACGCTGTCGCAGCACTGCGCCGGCTCCTTCGACGACTGGCCGGCCATGTACGGGGTGGCCGGCGGCAGCTTCGACGGCAACCACGTGCTGGACGCCTACGCCGCCACCCGCCTGGCCGCGGACCGCGCGCGCGCCGGGGAAGGCGTGACGCTGCTGACGGCGGAGACCTTCCGCATGGGGGGGCACGCCACCCACGACGAGCGCGAGGCCCGCAGCATCTTCGACGCGGACCTGTTCGCCCGGTGGGGCCGCCGCGACCCCGTGGGCCTCTACGAGGCGTGGCTGGAGGAGGAGGGGGTGGGCCGCGGCCGCCTGGAGGAGATCGAGCAGCGCGTGGCGGCGGAGGTGGAGGAGGCGGCGGAGCAGGCCATCCGCAGCCGCGACACCGCCATGCCCGTCCCGGAGACGGCGGCCGCCGGCGTGTACGGCTGACAGGCGGGGAAAATCCCCACAGACAGGGCGCGGAGCAGGCTGTAGAATCCCCCGCGGCGTGTGCCCGCGCGGGGCTGGCGGGCGCAGGGGGCGCGGGTTATCATGCGCGCCGCCCGGCCGGCCCCTGCGTGAGGGGACCCGCCGCTCCACGCGAAAAACACCACGATCTCGCAGCCGATGAAGTCAGTGACGACCCCTGGCGGCCTCCCGGGCGCGCGGCCGTTCCGCCGCGCCGCCCTGGCGCTGCTGCCGCTGCTGGCCGCGTGCGGGGGCGGGGGTGGGGGCGGGACGGACAGCCACCTGGCCCGCTATCCCCAGACCACGTTCCGGCCCGCCAGCGAGATGGCGGAGGTCCAGATGGACCTCTTCAACGTGACGCTGTGGATGGGCGTGGCCGTGGGCCTGCTGACCTTCGCGGCCATCGGCTACATCATGCTGCGCTACCGCTACCACCCGGAGGCGCCGGAGCCCAAGGCGGTGCACGGCAGCACCAAGCTCGAGATCGCCTGGACGCTGGCGCCCGCGCTGATCGTGGCCATCATCGCGGTGCTCACCGTGCGCGCCATCTTCATCACCCAGCCGGAGCCGCCGGAGAACGCGCTGACCGTGCGCGCCATCGGCAAGCAGTGGTGGTGGGAGTTCAGGTACGGGGTGCCGGGCGGCGACACCGTCGTCACCGCCAACGAGATCCACGTGCCCGTGGGCACGCCGGTGCAGGTGCTGCTGGAGACGGACAACGTGCTGCACTCGTTCTGGGTGCCGCAGATGGCCGGCAAGCGCGACATGATCACCAACCGCGTCAACCGGCTCATCTTCACCCCGCGCGAGCCGGGCGTGTACCTGGGCCAGTGCGGCGAGTTCTGCGGCGCCAGCCACGCGCTGATGCGCATGCGGCTGATCGCGCACACGCCCGAGGGCTACGCGCAGTGGCTGGAGAACGAGCAGCGCCCGGCGCTGGAGCCCGCGGACTCCGCCGGCGCGGTGGGCCTGGGCAAGCAGCTGGTGACGAAGGGAGCCTGCGCCGGGTGCCACACCATCAAGGGCACCCCCGCCATCGGCCGCACCGCGCCCAACCTGACGCACTTCGGGCGGCGCCGCACGCTGGCCGCGGGCATCATGGAGAACAACGCGGAGAACCTGGCCGCGTGGGTGGCCAACGCGCCCGCGCTCAAGCCCGGCTCGCTGATGCCGGCGTTCAGCGGGCCCGGCGTGGCCGGGGCGCTCACGCCGGAGCAGATCTCGTACATCGTGGCCTACCTGCAGTCGCTGCAGTAGGCGCGCGCGGTATCCGGTTGGCAGGCAGACGAGACGACAGGCGCGGCGCCCCGGCGGCCCCGCGCCACCGCAACCCGATGGAGTAGGAATGGCATCCACCGCAACGCTGGCCCCGCCCCACGCCCCCGCGGCGGCGCACGCGCACCCGACCGGGATCTGGAGCTGGATCACCACGGTCGACCACAAGCGCATCGGCATCCTGTACGGCGTCACCAGCTTCTTCTTCTTCCTGGTGGCGGGCGTGGAGGCGCTGCTGATCCGCGTGCAGCTCGCGGTGCCCAACAACGACTTCCTGAGCGCGGAGCTGTACAACCAGCTCTTCACCATGCACGCGCTCACGATGATCTTCGGGGCGCTGATGCCGCTGACCGCGGCGTTCTTCAACTACATCGTGCCGCTGCAGATCGGCGCGCGCGACGTGGCGTTCCCGCGGCTCAACGCGCTGTCGTACTGGGTGTACCTGTTCGGGAGCATCTTCCTGAACGTGGGCTTCATGCTGCCCCTCTTCGGCGGCGACGCCCAGGCGCCCAACTCCGGCTGGTTCGCCTACGCGCCCATCACGACGAACCAGTTCTCGCCCGGCTTCGGCATGGACTTCTACGTCCTGGGTCTCCAGATCCTGGGCCTGTCGTCCATCATGGCGTCGCTGAACTTCATCATCACCATCGTCAACCTGCGGGCGCCGGGCATGCGGCTCATGCGCATGCCCATCTTCACCTGGATGACGCTGATCACCGCCGTGCTGATCGTGACGGCCATGGCGGTGTTCACCATCGCGGTCACCGAGCTGATGTTCGACCGCGTGTTCGGCACCAACTTCTACAACCTGCGCAACGCCGCGGGGCAGGTGACGGGGTCCGATCCCCTGCTCTGGCAGCACCTGTTCTGGATCTTCGGCCACCCGGAGGTCTACATCCTGATCCTGCCCATCATGGGCATGATCTCGGAGACCATCCCCACGTTCAGCCGCAAGCCGCTCTTCGGCTACAACGTGATGGTGTTCAGCGGCGTGCTGATCGGCTGGCTGGGGTGGGGCGTGTGGAGCCACCACATGTTCGCCACGGGCATGGGGCCCATCGCGGACTCGTTCTTCGCGCTGTCGACGATGCTGATCGGCATCCCGACGGGCATCAAGGTGTTCAACTGGCTGGGCACCATGTGGGGCGGCTCCATCCGCTTCACCACGTCGATGCTGTTCTCCATCGCGTTCATCGCGATGTTCACCATCGGCGGCATCAGCGGCGTCATGCACTCCGCCGCGCCCAGCGACCTGCAGCAGACGGACACGTACTTCATCGTGGCGCACCTGCACTACGTCTTCTTCGGCGGCACGGTGCTGGGGCTGTGGGCGGGGATGTACTACTGGTACCCCAAGGTCTTCGGGCGGCTGCTGGACGAGCGCATGGGCAAGGCGCACTTCTGGCTCACCCTGATCGGCATGAACCTGACCTTCTTCCCCATGCACTTCCTGGGGATGTTCGGCATGCTGCGGCGCACCTTCACGTACGCCGACAACATGGGGTTCAACGAGATGAACATGATGGCGACGATCGGCGCGTTCCTGATCGCCATCGGCACGCTGATCTTCGCGGTGAACCTGTTCACCGCCTGGAAGCGCGGCAAGCCGGCGGGGCACAACCCGTGGGGCGCGGCCACGCTGGAGTGGAGCATTCCCAGCCCGCCGCCGGTCTACAACTTCCACACCATCCCGGTGGTGCACTCGCGCGTGCCGCTGTGGGAAAAGAACCCGGCCGTGGCGGACGTGGTGGAGCACGACCCGGAGAGCAGCGAGTTCGCGGAGGCGGAGGACGAGGACGAGGGCCAGGGGCAGGGCAGCCACATCGCCGTGGCGGGCGTGGACCTGGGCGAGGTGCCCACCCCGCGCGACAAGAACCGCATGTCGGCGGACGAGCTGGGCATCCACCTGCCGCCGCCCAGCTACTGGCCGATCGTGCTGGCGATGGGCGTCTCGGCGGTGTTCATCGGCCTGATCTTCCGCCGGGTGGACGGCCCGCTGCACAACCTGTGGCTGCTCACGGTGGTCGGCGTGTTCACGGTGATCCTGTCGATCTACGCCTGGGCCTTCGAGCCCGGCCACTCGCCGCACCACTGAGGAGGGGACAGGGGACAGGGAACAGGGGACAGCCTGCGCGACGTCCCCCGTTCCCCGCCCGCTGTAACCTGTACCCTGTAACCTGTAACCTGCTGTTATGACGACCCACGCGCTGGACGGGCACGAGCACGTGCACGGGATGCCCGCCGACACCAGCACCGGGCTCGACAGCCGCAAGATGGCCTTCTGGGGCTTCATCGGCTCCGAGTGCCTGCTGTTCGGCTCGCTGATCGCCACCTACATGGCGTACAAGGGCAACAGCCTGAACGGGCCGTACCCGCACGACACGGTCATCAACGGGCAGCACCACGAGGGCATCCTCAACATCCCCCTGACCTCGTTCAGCACGTTCATCCTGCTGATGAGCTCGGTGGCCATGGTGATGGGGCTGCACTTCGTGCAGCGGGGCGAGCGGAACCGGGCCACGCTCTGGCTGTTCCTGACGGCGTTCTTCGGCTCGATCTTCCTGGGCTGCCAGGTGTTCGAGTTCACGCACTTCTACCACGAGGGGCTCACGCTCAAGAGCAACCTCTTCGGCTCCACCTTCTACGTGCTGACCGGCTTCCACGGCGCGCACGTCACGGTGGGCGTGGTGTACCTGCTGACGCTCACGTGGATGTCGCACCGGGGGCGGCTGCCCCCGCGCAAGGCGCTGAACGTGGAGATCGCGGGCCTCTACTGGCACTTCGTGGACGTGATCTGGATCGTGATCTTTCCCCTGGTCTACCTGGTTCGCTAAAGGCCCCCGATGACGAGCGAAGCGCGCGAGATCGTCCACGACCAGCACGAGCACCCCGGGGCCAGGTTCTACCTGACCATCGGCGCCATCCTGATCTTCTTCACGGTGCTGGAGATCCTGGCGTACGTGGGCGAGACCAAGAACATGTACGGCCCGGGGGCGGCCGCCATCATCATCCTGGCGCTGTCGGCGGTGAAGTTCCTGGCCGTGGTGATGTACTACATGCACCTCAAGTTCGACCACAAGCTGTTCACGGGGATCTTCGTGTTCCCCGCGGCGCTGGGCATCCTGGTGATCGGCTCCATGATCATCCTCTTCCACGGGCTGCACGGCACCGCCACGTACTACCACGGCACGGCGTCGTCCAACGAGGCCGTGCACGGCGCGGCCACCACGCCCTCCGGCAACCCCGAGGCGCCCACCACGCCCCCGGCGGACGGCGGTCACTGAGCCAAACGGAAGCAGGCGGGGCGTGATGGGTTCAGCGGTGCTGGGGCTGGCCGTGCTGCACGGCGAGTCCTTCTCCTGGTCGGAGTGGAAGGTCTACCCGAGCTTCATGGCGGGGTGGCTGGCGCTGGGCGGGATCTACTTCCTGCTGGCCGGGCCGCTCCGCCATCGCTTTCCCGGCTCCCGCCCCGTGGGGCCGGGCAGGCTGGCGTGCTTCCTGGGCGCGTGGGGGCTGATGTTCGCGTCCCTGCAGGGCCCGCTGCACGAGCTGAGCGACTACTTCCTGTTCAGCGCGCACATGGTGCAGCACCTGGTGCTGATCCTGGCCATGCCGCCGCTGCTGCTGGCCGGCATCCCGGACTGGATGGTGCGGCCGGTGCTGGGCGTGCGCGGGCTGCGGACGGCGGCGCGGTGGCTGACGCTGCCGCTGGTGGCGTTCGCGCTGAACAACGCGATCTTCCTGGCCTGGCACTTTCCGGGTCCCTACGACCTGATGATGCGGGACCACGGGGTGCACGTGACCATGCACCTGATGATCATGGTGACGGGCACCATCATGTGGTGGCCGGTCATGAGCCCGCTGCCGGAGCTGCCGCGCATCGCGCCGCCGCTGCAGATGATCTACCTGTTCCTCGTGGGCATCCCCATGATGGTGTCCGCGGCGCTGATCACCTTCTCGCGGACGCCGCTGTACACGTGGTACGTGGAGGCGCCGCGCATCTTCGGCCTGGACGCGCTGCAGGACCAGCGGCTGGGGGGGCTGGTGATGTGGGTCCCCGGCGGCCTGGCGCTGTGGATCGCCATCACCGCCGTCTACTTCCGCTGGACCAACCGCGAGCTGTCCGAGGACCAGCGCCTCGTGGACCGCCACGGCCTGGTCGTGGCCCCACCGCCGTTCCCGAACTGATCGCAGGGGATCCGCTCTCGGACGCCGGGTCCGGCGCGCGGGCGGGCGCCCCCACCCTCTCTCTTAGGCTCGCACCCTCCCCCAAGTCTGGGGGAGGGTTGGTGTTTTTTCGGGGACTGGTGTGCGTCGCGGGCACCGGGCCGGCGGTTGAAACCGCGCCTCCAACGGCACGAAGTCCGCCTGCGCGGACTGAACGGGGAAGATCCGCGCGTGGTGCGGGTTGGTCCGCATTCCCATGGCAGAGACTCCCGCCGGGGCGTCCCCTACGGGGGCGGCCATGCCGCGGCGGGCTGCAAGACGGGCAAGCCTACGCCGTCTCCCGGAACCCTCCCCCGAAGTTGGGGGGAGGGTGGACGAGTAAGTGCGGGTGGGGCCTCCGCCCTCGTGCCGCGGCCAGCGACGTTCACAAATGATGGCTGCGTTCGGCTCGTCGTGCATGGCGTCACGCGCATCGTGGACATCGCATCGGCGGCGTCGCATCTTGCCGCCCATCTCCCGTGCTCATCGCCCATCCCCACCGCCTGCCGAACGATGCGAATCCATCTCCCGCGCCTGCCGTTCATCGCCTGCATGCTGGCACTCCTCGCGGCCGCGCTGCCGGTGTCGGCGCAGGGCGGGGCGCGGGGGGACACGGCGGCGCTGCGGCGGACGCTGGAGGGGGTGATGCGGGACTACGGCGGCGTGGTGGGCGTCAGCGTGCGCAACCTGGCCACGGGCGAGTCGCTGTCCATCCGCGGTGGGGAGACGTTCCCGAGCGCGTCGCTGATCAAGACGGCCGTGCTGGTGGCGCTGCTGGACGAGGTGCAGAAGGGCACCATCGGCCTGGGCGAGCCGATCACGATGATCGCGCGGGACCGCGTGGGCGGCAGCGGCGTGCTGCAGCACCTGCACCCCGGGCTGCAGATCACCGTGGAGGACGCGGCGCGGCTGATGATCACCATCTCCGACAACACCGCGACCAACCTGCTCCTGGACAAGCTCAACATCCGGACGGTGTGGGCCAAGATGGAGGCGCTGGGCCTGCCCCACACCAAGATCCACTCCAAGACCTTCCTGCGCGCCACGTCGGTGGCCATGGACAGCTCCGTGCGCTACGGCCTGGGCGTGACCACGCCGGACGAGACGGTGCGCCTGTTCGAGCTGCTGCACCGCGGCCAGGCCGTCTCGCCGGCAATGGACTCGCTGGCGCTGGCGATGCTGCGCGGCAACGAGGACGCGAACAAGCTGGTGCGGTGGCTGCCGGACGGCGCGTCGGCGGCGCACAAGACGGGCGACGTGGACCAGGCGCGCAACGACTGCGGCATCCTGTACGGGCCGGATGC
>DASTLD010000168.1:0-5690 GCA_035715345.1 Longimicrobium sp. | reverse complement strand
ATCGAGAATGAGCAACGTGCAGCACGCACACGCCGCGGGAGCCCACGCGTACGGGGGCGCCGGTGTGCCGGTGGACTCGGGGTCGCTGGCGGGGGTCCGCCGCTGGTCGGTGGGGCTGGGATTCCTCGCGGCGACCACGCTGGTCCTGAGCTTCTGGATGATCTTCTTCTACGCGCCCACCGAGCGCGAGATGGGGATCGTGCAGCGCATCTTCTACGTGCACGTGCCGTCCGCCTGGGTGGCGTTCCTGGCGTTCGGCATCGTGGCGCTCTGCTCGCTGGGCTACCTGTGGCTGCGCGACGAGCGGCTGGACGCCATCTCCGTCTCCGCGGCGGAGCTGGGCGTGGTGTTCACCACCATCGTGCTGATCACCGGGCCGCTGTGGGGCAAGATCGCGTGGGGCGCGTGGTGGGTGTGGGAGCCGCGGCTGACGCTGACGCTGCTGCTGTGGTTCATCTACATCGGGTACTTCATGCTGCGCAACGCCACGGAGAACCCGGAGCGCGGCAAGCGCTTCGCGGCCATCCTGGGCATCGTGGGCGCGGCGGACATCCCGCTGATCCACCTGAGCGTGCAGTGGTACCGCTCGCAGCACCCCAAGCCGGTGATCCTGAACCCGGAGGGCCCGAAGGCGGACCCTCTGATCGTGCAGGCGCTGCTGGTGTCGCTGCTGGGGTTCACGCTGCTGTTCTTCTCGCTGCTGCTGGCGCGGTACATCGTGGAGCGGCTCTCCGCGCGGGTGGAGGCCGCCCGCATGGACGCCGCGCTGCGCCGCCCCGTCCCGACTTCCGAGGGAGTTTCCGTCTGATGCGGATCACCATCATCACCGCCGCACTCGCGATCACCGCCGCGGCTTTTGCCCCCGCCGCCGCGCAGGACGCTCCGGCCACGCCGACCGCGCAGCCCACCGAGACCGTCGCGGTGAACCCGTGGGCGGAGGAGAGCACCCATGGCGCCGCGGCCGCGGGCGCATCGCAGGAGACGGGCGTGCAGGCGCCGGCCGCCGCCTCCGGCCTGCAGCGCGCCACGCCCCCGCGGACGCTGCGGGCGTACTGGCACGTGTTCATCGCGTTCGCGGTCGCGTGGGTGCTGCTCTTCGGCTACGTCGTCACCCTGGCCCGCCGCTTCCGGCGGCTGGAGGAGCAGGTCGCGGCCGCGCGGTAGGCCGTACCATGGGTGCCGCGGCGAGCAACTTGGCGGTCACTGACGAGACGCTCACGGTAGAGCTCGTGGACGGCCGAACCTGTCCGTTCCGCTCGTCCGGTACCCGCGTCTCGCGAACGGCACTCCGGCGGAGCGTGGCAACTGGCGTCTGATCGGCCAGGGGGAGGGAATCCACTGGCCGGACCTGGACGAGGACATCAGCGTGGCAGGCCTGCTCGCGGGAAGGGCATCCGGCGAGAGCCAGCGGTCGCTCGAGCATTGGATGGAGCGGCGCAAGGACGTGGCGTAGCAGTCCGATTGCGTGATTGGATACGACCCTCCTCGGCGATCGAGGAGGGTCTTCGCGTTTCCGAGCACCTGTGTGCGGTGCCGGGATCCAGTCGGCGGTTGAGTTCAACGGCCGGCTGGATTTCCGCGCATCGGGCAGAACCTCGCGTGTGCAGTTCTCTGCGCCCTCCGCGTCTCTGCGTGAGCCCGCGGTTCTCCGCGCCCTCCGCGGCTCCGCGTGAGACCCGCGGTTCCTGGAACGGACGTTCTTTCGCCTGGAGCGCGCGGCGCCTAGCTTGGGCGGCAGCCAGACGGACACCCATGCAGCGCACCAGACGCATCCCCATGAGACGCATCCTTGCCCCCGCGGCGGCCCTGCTGCTGGCCGCCCACGCCGCGTCCGCGCAGGCGCCCCGCATCACCCCGCACGAGATCGACGCGCACCTGCGCTTCCTCTCCTCGGACCTGCTGGAGGGCCGCGCCCCCGCCACCCGCGGCGGCCGCCTGACCGCGGAGTACATCGCCAGCCAGCTCCGCGAGAGCGGGGTGGAGCCCGGCGTGGGCGACAGCTACTTCCAGCGCGTGCCCATCGACATCGTCGGCGCGGACCCGGCCACCATCCGCGTGGCAGCCGGCGGCCGCGCCACGCGCACCCTGCGCTACCCGGAGGACGTGGTGGTGTGGGCCGGCTCCGCGGCGGAGAGCAGCGCGGCCGACGCGGAGATCGTCTTCGTGGGCTACGGCTCCGCCGCGCCGGAGTACCGCTGGGACGACTTCAAGGGCGTGGACGTGCGCGGCAAGGTGCTCATGGTGCTGGTCAACGACCCCCCCGCGCCCGCGAACGAGCCCAACCACTTCGGCGGCCGGGCCATGACGTACTATGGCCGCTGGACGTACAAGTTCGAGGAGGCCGAGCGCCGCGGCGCCGCGGGCATGCTCATCGTCCACACGACCGAGGCGGCGGGGTACCCCTGGCACACGGTGGTCGGCTCGTGGGCCAAGGAGCAGCGCATGCTGCCCCGCGACGCCAACCTGCCCGCGCCGCTGGCCTTCCGCGGCTGGATCACGGACAGCATCGCCGGCGTGCTGCTGCGCGACGCCGGGCTGGACCTGGCCGAGCTGCGCCGCCGCGCCACGCAGCGCACCTTCCGCCCGGTGCCGACCGGCATCACCCTGAACGCCGCGTTCCGCAACCGGGTGCAGCACCTGGAGAGCGAGAACGTCGTCGGCGTCGTCCGCGGGTCGGACCCGGCGCTGGCCGGCCAGTACGTCGCGTTCAGCGGGCACTGGGACCACCTGGGCATCGGCCCGGCGGTGCGGGGCGATTCCATCTACAACGGCGCGCTGGACAACGCCTCCGGCATCGCGGACCTGCTGGCGATGGCCCGCGTGGCGTCCCAGGGACCCCGCCCCAAGCGCTCGCTGCTGTTCGTGTTCGTGACGGCGGAGGAGAGCGGGCTGCTGGGGTCGGAGTTCTTCGCGCGCAACCCCACGGTGCCCATCGCCAGCATCGTGGCCAACCTGAACATCGACGGGGGCAACATCCTGGGACGCTCCACGGACTTCCGCCTGCTGGGCGAGAACAAGAGCACGCTGGGCCCGCTCTTCCAGCGCCTCATCGCCCCGCGCGGCTGGGTCACGTCGCCGGACGAGCACCCGGAGCGGGGCTACTTCTACCGCTCGGACCACTTCTCCTTCGCCAAGGCCGGCATCCCCGCCGTCTCCATCGCCGCGGGCACGCGCTACGAGGGGCGGCCGCCGGAGTGGGGGCTGCAGCAGGAAGAGCAGTACACGGCCAACTGCTATCACCAGCCGTGCGACGAGTACCGGGCGGACCTCGACCTGCGCGGCGCCGCGCAGCTCGCGGAGCTGGTGCTGGACTTCGCCCTCGCGCTGGCCAACGCGGACACCCTGCCGGAGTGGAACGCCGACGCCGAGTTCCGGCGCCCCGCGTCCACCCGCTGATCATCCCACCCATCCATCGGGAGCCCACCATGAGGACGCTGATCCGCACCGCCGCGCTGGCCGCCGCCCTGTTGTCCCTGGCGCCCGCGGCCGCCGCCGCGCAGACGCAGACGCCGGAGCAGGCCGCGCGCGCGTACTTCCAGCACCTGCGCGCGGGCGACATCTCCGCCATCGCGCAGGCCATGCACCCGGCCGCGCTGCAGAGCCTCAAGGATTCGCTGATGCCCCTGGTGGCGGAGATCAGCGCGCGCCACGGCGGCGGCGAGGGGCCCATGGGGATGGACGCGGGGGCCATGGGCGCGCTGGCCCCCGACGCGCTGTACCAGCTCATGCTGATGGGGCTGTTCTCCGAGATCGACCTGCAGGCGGCCCAGGGCGCGCTGGACATCCGGCCCTTGGGCACGCTGCCGGCCGGGCCGGACCTGGCGCACGTGGTGTACGCGGTCACACTGCCCGTGGCCGGCCACGGCGTGGAGATGAAGCAGGTGCTGACCATGCGCCGGCACGAGGGCGCGTGGAAGGTGGACTCCGGCACGGGCATCTCCGCGCTGGTCAACAGCGGGCTGCTGCCGCTGCTCTTCTCCGCGGCCGTCGCGGAGGAGCTGGGGGGCGATGACGACGAGGACGAGGACGACGACGGCGGCCGCTGACGGCGCCCGCTCCACGAACCCAACGGAGGATTGTCCGGTGATGCGACGCTACGGAGTGCGGCTCCTGCCGCTGATGCTGGTGCTGGCCGTCCTGCCCGCGCGCCTCGCTGCGCAGGACACGCCCGAGCGGGTGGTGCAGCGCTACTACGAGGCCATCAAGGCGGGCGACTACGCCGCCACCGCCGCCATGATGCACCCCGAGGCGCTGGACCAGATCAAGACCATGTTCACCTCCATGGCGGCCGCCTTCGCCGACCAGGACCCGGACGAGATGGAGCAATTCCTGGGCGTGCGCACGGCGGCGGACCTGGAGAAGCTGCCCGCGCAGGAGGTGTTCGCGCGCATGCTCAAGAGCACGGTGGGCGCGCAGGAGGAGCTGCGGCAGGTGCTGGCGACGGCGGAGGTGACCGTACTGGGCTCCGTGCCGGAGGGCGAGACCTCGCACGTGCTCTACCGCAACAAGATGTCGATGATGGGGATGGAGATGAACCAGGTGCAGGTGGCATCCGTCAAGCGGCACGAGGGACAGTGGAAGGTGCTGCTGACGGCGGACCTGTCCGGCATGATGGGCGCGCTGGGCGGGCTGACCGGGGGCGGCGACGAGCCGTGACCCTGGCGCGGCCGGTCCACGAGGCGGAGCTGGCGGGCGGCAGCCTGGACGAGCTGTCCGAGCTGTCCGTCCGCGCCGTGGAGCTGGCCGCCAGCGACCTGGGCCTGAACCCCCTGCTGCTGGCGCGCGAGCTGGCGCAGGGGGAGATCGGCCTGCTGCTCTCCTACCTGCGCGCCGCCGCCGAGCACGTGGACGACCTGGACCTGCGCGTGCGCATCGACCGCCTGCTGCACCGCCTGACCGACTGGACCCAGGACGCCGAGTAGCGCCGCGGCCTTCTCCGGCTTTGGCGACACCGTAGGCGAAGTGCGGTGCGGGTTAGCGGCGTGCCTCCCATGCGCGGGAGGCCCCCTCCCCCGGCCCTCCCCCAACTTCGGGGGAGGGAGAACTGCAAATTCCTCGCGGAGGCGGGTTCATGCGCGAGCGGCGGATTCGTGGGGTGGATCAGCCGATCCAGGACGCGGCGAAGCGGCTGCGGCAGGACATGACGCCCGCGGAGAAGGTGCTCTGGCAGGGGCTCCGACGCGGCGGCATTGCCGGGCTGCGGTTCAGGCGGCAGCACGCGCTGGGCAAGTTCGTGCTCGACTTTTACTGCGCGCGTGCTCGGCTTGCTGTCGAAGTGGATGGCGACGTCCACGACCACCAGCAGGATCGCGACGATGCTCGCACCGCCATCCTGCTCGGACACGGCATCCGCGTGCTCCGTGTCCGCAACGACGAAGTACTCGGCGCACTCGCCGACGTGCTTGCAAAGATCGAAGACGCCGCCGTCAAGCGCCTGAAGCCGACTGGCGAGCCCTCGCCGCCGCGCAGCGCTGTGCATCCACGCTAAAGGCCGCAACGCGCGAGAGAAAAGCCCCTCCCCCGAAGTTGGGGGAGGGGTTTGGGGGGGGGCCTCCGCCCACGGGAGGCACTCACCCACCGGCGCAGATCCGGGCGTGCTGTTCGATCATCACCCCGACGACTTCTACGCGCTGGCTGCGCAAGCCTGAGCCGCTTCCGCGCGCGGCACTGTGCACCCACGCTAGAGGCCG
>DASTLD010000167.1:0-13063 GCA_035715345.1 Longimicrobium sp. | reverse complement strand
CGCGCGGCCGGGTGGTCAAGCAAGCATGGTGGGCGATGTCAGGGCTGCTGCGCGGGCTGCTGCCGCCGCGCCAGCGAGTAGGTGTAGGCCGCCACGGCGCGGATGCGCGCGTCGTCGAAGCCGCCGTTGCCGCGCGGGGGCATGGGCACCGGGAAGTCGCGGGGCTCGGCCACGCCGTCGCGCACCACCTGGGTGATGGCGTCGAAGCCGCCGTCGCCCTGCGCCCACTCGCCGTCCACCAGCGAGGGGCCGAGCTGCGTGCCGCCGCCGCCCTCGCCGTGGCACATGACGCAGGCCTCGCGGTACAGCCGCCGCCCCTGGCCGCCCTGCTCCGCCGTGACCCCCTGGGGAAGCTGCCCGGGCGGCGGGCCGGAATCGCCCGCCACCTCCGTCCGGCCGCCGGGCGCGCGCCCGTCCCGCGCCCGGTCACCGCCGCATGCCGCCACGGCGGCCAGCGCCAGCGCCGCCGCCACTCCCCTCCACTGCCCTTTCCGCATCAGGCTCCGTCCGAACGGCTGCTCATCCCGGACCGCCGCCGAGCACGGGCCGGGCGGGGCCGCCGAACGCGCGCGCTACCGCAAGCGCTGTTCCGGCTTCGGCGCCGGCAGTCGTCCGCCGCGGGGGTGGCCGCAGGTGGCGCAGAAGGCCCACTCCGGCTCCAGCACGGCACTGCACTCCGCGCACGGCACCGGCGCCAGGGGCTTGCCGCAGAACGGGCAGTAGCGTGCGTCCAGGTCGATGGGCAGCGCCGCGCGGCAGCCGGGGCACGGCCGGGCCCGCGGGCGCGGCGGCGGCTCCGGCTCGGGCTCCGGCACGATCAGCGTCAGGTCGCCGTACTCCTCGCCTGGCGGCGGCGCCACCACCACGGGCGGCGCGGCGGCGTCCGCGTTCGGCACCGGCGCGAACGGGTTGGGCGCCACGCCGATGTCCGCGTAGTCGCGGTAGATGCCCAGGATGGGGTTGGGCGCCTGCAGCTCGCGGCGGAACTCGTCCGCCACGTCCGCGCGGTCCAGCTCCAGGTACTCGCGCTCGCCGCTCAGCAGGCGCAGCAGGGCGTGCTCGTACTCCGCCAGTTCGCCGAAGCCCAGCTCCGCGCGGATCAGGCGGTAGGGCACCAGCTCCTGGTACAGGTCGCCCACGGTAAAGCCGCGGCCGGGCTCGCGCAGCATGGCGTTGGAGACGCGGCGGTACAGGCGGTCGAGGGCGTCCACGGAGAAGTGCGTGAGTGCGTGAGTGCGGAAGCGCGCTACCGGCGCGGTGCGGGCGATGGGGTCGCCGTGCGGGGGGTGGAGGCCATCAGGGCGCGCAGGTCCGCGGGGGCGCGGGCCAGCTCGCGGTCCGCCTCCGCGGTGCGGCCGGACTCGCGCAGCGCGCGCACCAGGCCTCCCCACGCGTGCAGCGACCGGTCGTCACGCTCGATCGCGGTGCGGAAGCGGGCGACGGCCTCCTGCGGGCGGCGCGCCTCCAGCAGCACGTAGCCCAGCTCGGTGTTGAGCGCGGGGTCGTCCGGGTGGTTCACCAGGCCGGTGCGCAGCTCGCGCACGGCGTCCTCGCGGCGGCCCGCCTCGCGGTAGATGCGCGCCAGGTACACGCGCGGCAGCGGGGCGTCCGCGTCGCGCGTGGCGGCCGCGCGGAAGTGGCGCTCCGCCTGCGCGGTGCGGTTGGCGCGCAGGGCGGCCTCGCCCCGGCGCAGCTCGTCGTCTCCCCCGCCGCCGCGCATGCGGATGGCCATCACCAGCAGCAGGGCCAGCACCGCCAGCGCGCCCAGCGCCGCCCACGGCACCCGCCGCCGCGGCGAGTCGGAGGGGACGGCGTGCACCTCGTCCTCGTCCGCCGCCATGGGGATCACCGCGTCGCGCTCCGGCAGCGCGGGGTCCTCCATGGGCACGTGCGCGGGCAGCGAGCGGACGTGCGCGTCCAGCCCGTCCGCCACGGAGACGGCCAGCTGCGCGTCGCGCGGGGAGGGCTCCGCGCCGCCCGCGATGCGCTCCGCGGCCAGGTCCAGGTCGTGGAACGCCGCCGCCAGCGCCACGGGCAGGCGTTCGCGGCGGCGCAGCTCGGCCAGCAGGTCGGGGGTGGGCAGGTCGTCGGGAGAGAGCGCCCGCAGCCGCAGCTCCAGCGCCGCGGTGGGGTCGTCGCGCAGCATGCGGCGCAGCGTGGTCTCCGCCGCGGTGGCGATGCGCACCACCAGGGCCGCGGACGGCTGCCCCCCGCGCAGCGCGTCCACGTCGGGCGCGCGCTGCCGCAGGGGGCGCAGGGTGGAATCGGGATCGAAGCTCACGGAGTGCACTCCCGGCCGGGGAGCGCCGGGGCACCGCGGGGAGAGGGGGACCGCGGGAGGGCGGTCACTCCTCGATGTGCAGCAGGCCCATGCGGGCGCCCGCCTTGAGGAACGCCTCGGCGCTGTTGCACGGCACCTCGCGGCCCGTACGCTCGCGGATCTGCCGCGCCGCGCGACGCATGAACGCGGCCACCGTGATGTCCGGCTCACCGCACGAGTCGCGCATCTCGCCCACGATCTCGTCCCAGGTGCCCTCGTACAGCGAGCCCTCCGCCGTGCGCACCCGGTGCACGCCCTCCGCCGCGGCGGAGGGCGGCGCGCCCAGGATCTTCATGATGAAGTCCATCTGCGCGCTCAGCTCGATCTCCTGCTGCGCCGTCTCGTCGGCCGCGCCCTCGAAGCTGGCCTCCACCTCCGCCAGCAGGTGGTCGATGGCGTCCGGCTCCGCCTCCAGCTCCGCCAGCCGCTCGCGCCAGGGGGCGAACCACTCGTCGTCCTCCGCCACGGCGTCCAGCGAGGTCTTGAGCTCGATGTAGCGCCAGAGCGAGAGCGTGTCCCAGTGCTCCGCGGGCGGCACCTGCTCCAGCTCCTGCAGCGCCGCGCGCAGATCGCCGCGGTCGTGCAGCAGGTGGCTCAGGTAGATGCGGGCCTCGTGCAGCTCGCCGTCCAGGCGGATGGCGCGGCGCAGCTCGCGGCGCGCGCCGACGTCGTCGCCCAGCGCGTGCAGCGTGTAGCCGCGCGCGGCCGCCAGCTCCGCGCTGTCGGGGTGCGCCGCGGAGAGCGCCGCGAAGCGGGCCCGCGCGTCCGTGAACAGCCCCTCGCGGTACAGCGCCCGGCCGACCGTGAGCCCCAGCTCCAGGTCGTCCGCCAGCCCCATCTCGTCGATGTGGTTGAAGCAGGCCAGCGCCTCGTCCACCCGGCCGAACTTGAGCAGCGTCTCGCCCAGGCCCACCCAGGCGTCCTCGTACTCGGGGTCCAGCTCCAGCGCGCGCTCGAACGCCCGGCGCGCCCACGCGAACTCCTCGCGGGCCACGCGTACGTATCCCAGGCCCACCTGCAGCAGCACCGACTCCGGGTACTGCACCAGGCCCTCGCGCAGCACGTTCAGCGCGTGGTCGTAGTCGCCCGCGTCGTAGTGGCGGTGCGCCAGCTCGTCGTACTCTTCGGAGCTGAGAAACTGGGTTCCCATTCAGCCTTTCCCCGGGTCCTCGGGTGGAGGGGGCTCAGGGGGGGAGATTTGCGGCCACCAGGGGCCGCGGGTCATACGGAGGGCGCCACCGCGGGCACGCGGAAACACCCGGCGAAATATACACACGGATCGCCGCGGGTTCCAAGCCCCGTGAAACCGGCCGGCCGGGCTTGCGTACGCCGCTCGGCGCGGGCCAGATTCCCCGCCGCCCGTCCACACCCCCCAACCGCTCCGGAGAGACGACCGTGTTCGAGTGGCTGCGCCGCCGCCGCCTGAGCAACGAGGCCAAGCGCAAGCTGCTGGTCGCCGCCGCCCGTTCCGAAGAGCGCATCGTGGAGACCCACGCCCGCAACGTCCTGGAGCTGCTGGACATGCTGGGGGACGAGGTGGACGTGGACCGCGGCCTGGAGCTGTACATGGAGATGCTGCCGCTGGACGAGCACATCGCCGCGACGGTCACGAACCGCGTGCTGGCCAGCTACGACGCCCCTGCCTCGTCGCGCGACACCGGCCGGCGGTATCAGGACGTCTTCCGCGACTCCGGGCGCCGCTGACTGCTGGTCTCACGCAGAGACGCGGAGGACGCGGAGAACTGATCGAGAGGGATGAGCGGCGGTGTCGGCGTCCGGATTCCCTACACCTTCCGTCGCCAGCCGTACCTTCCGTCCCGGATAGCCATCTGCCGTCCGGATCTCAGACATCCTCCGGCGGACGCGGCGAATCCCACCTTCGCCGCAATTCTTTTCACGGCAACAACTTGCGATTCGTGGCGCGTGAGGTATCGCGCTTGCCTTCGTGGGGGAGCATCCATCACTCCCGCACTCGAAGGACCATGATCGCCCACTCGACGCTCTCGCCCCCGCGCCCCACCTCCGCCCCCGGATCGCCCTCGCTGGTGGGCAACAAGCGCCCGCAGGCCCACCGCTTCCACCTGTCCACCGGCCGAATCCTGGACGGCGACCTGCACCGCTCGCCCGGCAGCCGCCTGGCGGACCACCTGTCCACGTTGAAGGGGTTCGTCTCCGTGACCAATGCGCGGGACGCGCAGGCGGGCACCCGCTACGGCTACGTGGTCCTCAACCAGGACCACATCCTCTTCATCGAGGAATTGATGGACGAGTAGGGAGAAAATCCCCCCAGTAGTTCTCTGCGTCCTCTGCGTCTCTGCGTGAGACCCGCGGTTCTCCGCGGCTCCGCGTGAGGCCGCCGTTCAGCCGTCGTCCCGCGCGGGAACGGCCGCGGGGCGCGTCAGGCGCAGGGTGCTCAGGCGGCGGTCCTCGGTCTCCTCCACGCGCAGCTCCATCGGCCCCTCCGTTCCCCTGACCAGAACGCTGTCGCCCACCTCGGGAACGCGGCCCAGGGTGCCGAACACGTATCCCCCGATGGTGTCGAACTCGTCCTCCGGCACCCGCAGCCCGAACCGCCCGTTGACCTCGGAGATCAGCACGCCGGCGTCGATCAGCACGTCGCCCTCCGGGGTGCGCTCGAACTCCGGCTCCACCTCGTCGAACTCGTCGTTGATCTCGCCGACGATCTCCTCCAGCAGGTCCTCCAGCGTCACCAGGCCGTAGGTGCCGCCGAACTCGTCCAGCACGATGGCTACGTGCACCGCCTGCCGCCGCAGCTCGGAGAGCAGCTCGTCCACCGGCTTGGTGTCGGGGACGAAGTAGGCCGGGCGCAGGATGGAGCGCATGTCGAACGGGGCGGACAGGTCGCCGCCGCGCTCGTGCAGCACGCGCAGCAGGTCCTTGGTCAGCACCACGCCCAGGATGTGGTCGATGGTGCCCTCGTACACGGGCAGCCGCGAGTGCCCCTCCACCGTGGCCACCTCCAGCAGCCGCCCCAGCGACACGTCCACCGGCACGGCCACCACCTCCGGCCGTGGCGTCATCACCTCGCGGACCACGGTCTCCGAGATCTCGAAGACGCCGCGCAGCATCTCGCGCTCGTCCTCCTCCATCTCCGCCCCGTCGCCGCCGAACGCGGGCTGCGTCACCAGCATGCGCAGCTCCTCGGGCGTCTGCACCAGCGGGTGGAAGCCGGTGGAGCGCACGCCGAACAGCCGCACCACGCCGCGCACCACGAACTCCAGCGGCCAGGTCAGCGGGCGCAGCACCCAGGACAGGAAGCGCAGCGGGGGGATGGCCAGGTGCGCGGTGATCCACTCCGCGCGGTGCACCGCCACCAGCTTGGGCACCTGCTGCCCCAGCGTGGCGTGCAGCAGCGACACGGCCAGCAGCGCGAAGAAGACCGCCACGCCGTCCGCCGGCCCCAGCGCGATGGGCCCCAGGGCCACGCGCTCGCTGCCGAAGACGGGCACCAGGTAGGTCTGCGCCAGCAGCACGGCCTGGTAGCCGAGCGCGACGGAGGCCACGCTGCGCGCCACCTGCGCGGCGAACACCAGGTCTTCCAGCCGGTCCAGCGCCTTGAGGACCTTCGCGGCGTGCAGGTCGCCCTGGCGGACGTGCTGCTCGATGCGGATGCGGCGGACCGCGATGAGGGCGAACTCGACGGCCACCAGGAAGGCGTTCGCCGCGATCAGGCCCAGGATTGCGAAGAGGGGAATACTGCCGGAGTCGGCGTCCATAAAGCGGGATGGGGTGCTGCTGCGTCCCCGCCGGAGGGGGCGGGGCGGAACGGGCGGGCGGCGGGCCTGCGGGAGGACGGATCAGCCCGTCCCCCGGCCTCCCTCCGCGCCGCGCCCGTCAGGCCGCGGCGGGCTCGTGCTCCGCGGCTTCCTCGGCCGCCGCGTCCGCGTCCTGCGCGGCCTCGGCGTTGGCGATCACCGGGCTGCAGAAGCGCAGGCCGATGCTCTCCAGCTCCTTCAGCTCCCGGTCTCCCAGCGAAGGGTACCGCTCTCCCAGGAACTCGATTGTATCCTTCATCCACTCCGCCTGCTGCTCGCGCGTGGCGCGCATGACTCCGCAGCGGTGGATGTGGCCGAACAGCTCGTTGCGCGCCTCGTCCATGGCGGACGGGCGGCTGCTCGACTGCGTCTTTCTTTCCCGATTTCGACTCAAGGTTGCTCCCGGTTGGGGTGGACCGACCCTCCGCGGAGGGCGGGATGTGCTCCGGCTATGGCAAAGCCCCGGAAATATAGCATGTTTCCGGGGCGATTGAAACCGCCGCGGCACCGCCGGTCCGGCGCTTGCCGGAAAGGGGCCGCATCGTTTCGGTCACCGCCCCTCCTGATACCCCGGAACCCGTTTTCGTGCCCCTGCGCTCGCTCTCCAGCGCCATCCGGAGCCGCCCCGGCCGCCACGTGCGCTGGCGCGACCTGGAGCTGCGCACCCACCGCACCGACCTGGGCGCGTACCGCATCCACTGGGCCGAAGCCGGCGCAGGCGAGGAATGCGTGGCTCTGCTGCACGGGCTGAGCGGCTCCGCGCGCTGGTGGTCGCGCAACGTGCAGGCGCTGGCGGCGCGCTACCGCGTGCTGCTGCCGGACGTCGTGGGCTTCGGGCGCAGCCGCGTGCGCCGCCACACCTTCACGCGGGTGCCGGAGATCGCGGACGTGCTGGCGCAGTGGCTGGACGCCGCCACCGACGGGCCGGTGAACCTGGTGGGCCACTCGCTGGGCGGGCACCTGTCCATCCACCTCACCGCGCGCCACCCGGAGCGCGTCCGGCGGCTGGCGCTGGTGGACGCCACCGGCATCCCGCGCCCGCTGACGCCGCGGCACGTGATGCGGTTCGCCTACGACGTGGCCCCGCCGCGGCGGTGGGGCGATCCCACCTTCCTGCCCGTCATCGTCGGCGACGTGATCTCCGCAGGGCCGTTCAGCACCCTGCGCGCCCTCCGCTCGCTGCTGTGGGACGACGTGCGGCCGCTGCTCTCCGGCATCACCGTGCCGACGCTGCTGGTGTGGGGCGAGCACGACGCCTTCGTGCCCGTGGAGCACGGCGCGGCCATGCGGCAGGCCATCCCGCACGCCCGGCTGCTGGTGCTCAAGGGCACCTACCACAACCCCATGGTGGACGATCCCGCGGCCTTCAACGCCGGCCTGCTCGCGTTCCTGGCGGGCGAGGAGGCGGGCGAGTGACGGAGGCGGCCCGGCGGCTGGCGCGGACGGCGGCGGAGTGGGCGGGCACCGAGCGGGTCCGCGCCGGCGGCTGGAACGTGCGCTACCGCCGCGCCGGCGAGGGGCCGGTGATCGTGCTGGTGCACGGGCTGGGCTGCTCCGCGGACTACTGGTGGCGCAACGGCCCGGCGCTGGCCGCCGCGGGATATACCGTGTACGCGCCGGACCTGCCCGGCTTCGGGCGCACGGACGGGCCGCGCACGGGGCTGAGCGTGGTGCAGCAGGCGCGCGCGCTGGAGATCTGGGCGGACGCGATGGCGCTGCCGCCCGCGGCGTATGTGGGGCACTCGCTCTCCTGCCAGACCGCGCTGGAGCTGGCCGCCACCGCCCCCGCGCGCGTGACCGCCCTGCTGCTGGCCGCGCCCACGGGAGACCGGCGCAAGCGGCGCTGGCTGCGCGAGGCGGTGGGGTTCGTGAAGGACACCGTGCGCGAGCCGCTGTCGCTGGTGCCCATCATCGCGGACGCGTACGTGCGGGCGGGGGTGGTGCGGTGGGCGCGCACGTGGATGGCGGGCAAGCACCACGACACCTTCGCCGCGGCGGGGCGGGTGCGCGCGCCCGCGCTGGTGCTGGTGGGCGATGCGGACCCGGTGGTGAGCGTCCCCTTCGCCGCGGCCGTCGCCGACACGCTGCCGAACGGGCGGATGGAGGTGGTGCCCGGCGCCGCCCACGCCATCATCTACGACGCCGCCGACGCCTTCAACCAGTCCATCGCCCGCTTCCTCGCCAGCGTGGGGATGGCGCCCGCGGGCGACGGCATCCCCCCGCGCGTGATGCCGGATGCCGAGCTGCCGCGCGTGATGCTTCCCTGAGCCGGCGGAATCGCGTGATACAACGATCGGATCGCGCGATTCTTCTTGCCCCACCGCTCGACCCACGACTACAGTAAAAGAGACCAGCCCCGGCTTCCTCCTCCCAGCCGGAGATCATCCATGCGCCGTTTCAATTCCGCCAGGCTCCTCATCATCCTCGCCGCCGGCACAAGCGCCTGCGAAACCCCGTCCGACGTCGCCGATCAGGATCCCGCCGCCCGGCTTGCGTCCGGCGGTGCGCTCGACGCGTACCCCGCGGAGCGTGAGTTCCGGGCGATCGCACGCGAGTTTCCGGCATTCGGGGGGTACTTCTTCGATGAGGAAGGAAACCTTGTTGTCTCGATGAAAGGGGGTGGGCCCCATGCAGACATTCAAGCCCGGCTGGGTGAACGGCTGCACGATTTCCGCGCGCGCCTGCCCGAGCCGTTGAAGGCGCAGCGGTCGCATGGGCGTGTGCTCGTCCGGCCCGCCGCGTTCACGTTCGAGGAGCTCGCCGACTTTCGCGAACGCCTCGGGGGCGCGCTGAGCCAGATCGACGGGCTGGTGTTCCTGGACCTGGACGAGACGAAGAATCGCCTCACGTTCGGAATCTCCGAAGCCTCCGCACGCGGCAGGATCGAATCGCTGGCCGCGCAGCTCGGTGTGCCCCCGGCCACGCTGGCATTCGCGGCCTCGGGCCCGATCGTGCGAGACATCGGCCGGGAGCGGGACATTCCTCTCCAGCAGAGCACACAGTTCCAAACCCTGTGGTCCACGCTTCGCCCGCTCCGCGGCGGCGTGGTCACACACTGGAGGAAAGGCGACGGCTCCACGACGTGGTGCACGCTTGGCTTCGTGGCCCAGGGGAACCACAGCCCTCACCCCGGCGCGCTCGTCAATTCGCACTGCAGCGACACGGAATGGGGCCTGGACCGGTACGTCAACTATTATTACCAGTCCGAGGACGTGCCATTGAACCTCCTGGGCACGGAAGACAGCGATCCGCCCGGCTACTGGTGCTACTTCTTCTGGAAGTGCCGGCTGAGCGACGCCGCCTGGGTGAGCATGCCGGGTGTAGACGCGGGACGGGGCCTGATCGCCCGCACCACGTCGCTGGGAATGCTTGGGGAAGAAGGCTCCCAGGTCATCAACGCAAACGATCCCGTGTTCAAGATCGTGCAGGAGAGGACCCCGGTGTCGGGCGAGCCGGTGGAGAAGGTCGGGGCCAGAACGGGCTGGACGCTGGGCCTGATCCGCCATACCTGCGTGGATTCGTGGGGCAGCGACGGCATGGCGCACAAACGTGGCTGCCAGCACTATGCCTCGTACTACGCCTACTTCGGCGATAGCGGGTCGCCGGTGTTCGGGTTGGCGGACGGCCAGACGGAGAGCCCGTTGGAGGTGCACCTGTTCGGGATCCATTGGGGACGGACCGCCGACGAGCAGTACTCGATCTTCAGCCCCATCACGAACATCAAGCAAGACCATGCGGGCTACACCAGCTTCACGACCGTTCACCCTCCGCCACTACCCGCGCTCAGCGTATGGCTGAACGGCGATACCTCTCCACCGCCGAACACGATGCAGACGTGGACGGCCGTGCCGATGAACGGCACTGCTCCGTATGCGTACCAGTGGCTCCGGGAGGGAACGTGGGTGAGTTCGGAGGCGTCGTACACCGCCAGCAGCGGGGTGGCAGCGTTCACCCTGAGCGTCAGCGTGACCGACGCGCTCGGAAGGACGGCCTCCAACCAATGGCTGATCCAGCCCGAATGCACACCGGGACCTGTCGAATGCCCGAACTGATCCCGAGCCGGCCCAGGACCCGGAGGCGTGTTCTCCTGCTGCTCGGCCTGCTGGCGGCAGTGGGCTGTGAGCAGCAGCCGTTCGCGGGAGATGCGCTGGAACTGGACTTCCGTATCGAGGGCCAGGTGACGACGCCTCCCCAGTTCTCCGCTACGGGGAACGCGGGCGCCGTAGAGGTGCGCGGCCAGTACGGTGCACACCGTTGCTATGCGCGGGAGGTGAAGCGCGCGACGCTCGACGGCACCACCATCACACTGCGCGTCGAGTTCTCCGGCCGCCGAGCCGGGAGCTGTCCGGGCGTCCTGGACGTGTTTCCTTATGGCGCAACCATCCGCGGACTGGCGCCCGGGACGTACCAGCTCCGGGTCGAGCACTATGGAACGGAAGACGTCTACCTCGAGAACGGGGTGATGGTGGACGTCCCCGACGGCGTGCGGCTGGACACGCAGGTAACCGTTAATTAGCGGATCCAAACGCACGCAAAGAACCCCGCTGCTCTCGCAGAGCAGCGGGGTTCTTTCACTTCATCAGACCGGCGCGCGCTTACTTGGCCGCCGCGGCCGCGGTCTCGGGGCGGTCCACCAGCTCGATCAGCGCCGTCTCGGCGCCGTCGCCCTGGCGGAAGCCCGTCTTGAGGATGCGGGTGTAGCCGCCGGCGCGCTCCGCGAACAGCGGCGCGATGTCGTCGAACAACCGCACCAGCACGTCGCGGTCGTTGATGTGCCGCGCCGCCAGCCGCTTGCTGTGCAGGTCGCCCCGCTTGGCCAGCGTGATCAGCTTCTCCGCGAACGGCCGCAGCTCCTTGGCCTTGGCCTCCGTGGTCTCGATGCGGCCGTGGCGGAACAGGCTCATGGCCATGTTGCGCAGCAGCGCCTGCTTGTGCTCCGACGTGCGCCCCAGCGCGCGGCCCTTGTTTCCGTGTCTCATGCTTCCTGCTCCCCGGCGGCGTCGGCGCCGTTGGTTTCCGTGTTGTCACCGTCCTCGCGGACCACCCACCAGAGCGTGCCGCCCTCGTCCGCCTCCAGCACGCTGCCGAAGCGCAGGCCGTGCCCGCCCAGGAAGTCGCTGATCTCCTGGAGCGACTTCTTGCCGAAGTTGTCGATGGCCAGCATCTGCTGCTCGCTGCGCTGCACCAGGTCGCGCACCGTGTGGATGTTCTCCTTCTGCAGCGAGTTGCGGCTGCGGACGGACAGCTCCGCCAGGTCCTCGATGGGGCGGTTCAGCAGCTCCTGCAGGCGCGCCGGGATGGGCGCGCGGCCCGCGGGCACCGTCGCGCTGCCCAGGGCCCCCTCGCCCCAGCTGCGGTCGCCGCGCCACTCGGGCGTGCCGCCGGCCAGGAAGGCCAGGTGCTCGATGGCCAGCCGCGCGGCGTACTGCACCGCGCTGGGCACGTCCACCGCGCCGTTGGTCTCCACCTCCAGCACCAGCCGGTCGAAGTCCGTGCGCTGGCCCACGCGGGTCTCCTCGACCACGAAGTTGGCGCGCGTCACGGGGTTGTAGATGGCGTCCACGCGCACCAGGTCCGCCGGCATGCCGCGGGGGATGACGTGGCTCTCCGCCGGCACGTAGCCGCGGCCCTTGTTGACGTACAGCTCGATGCGCAGGTCGCGGTCGTCCTGCAGCTCGAGGATGTGGTGCTCCGGGTTGATCACGTCCACCGAGGGGTGGCCGGTGATGTTCCGGGCGGTCACGCGGCCCGCCTTGCTGGCGCGCAGCTCCAGCACCGCCTCCTCGGCGTCGTCGTCCATGCGCAGCACGAGCGACTTGAGGTTGCGGATGATCTCGTGCACGTCCTCCACCACGCCCGGCACCGTCTGGTGCTCGTGCAGCACGCCGTCGGCGCGGAACGCCCAGACGGCGGCGCCGCGCAGGCTGGAGAGCAGGATGCGGCGCATGGTGTTGCCGAGCGTGTGGCCGAAGCCCCGCTCCAGCGGCCGCAGCACGATCTGGCCGGGGCGCGGAAGCTCCGGCAGGTTCGGCATCTGCAGGCCGGCGATATCGAGTTCCACTTGGGTCCCCTCCCGGATGTGGACTTGAATGCAAGAAGGACCTCAGGCGGCACGCTCCCCGCGGGGTGCGAGCCGCCCGGGCCCGGTCCTTCAGCTTACTTGCTGTAGAGCTCGACGATGAGCTGCTCCTGCACCGCGAGCGGGATGTCCGCGCGCGTGGGCCGGCTCACCATGCGGCCGGTGCGGCTGCCCTCGTCCACGGCCAGCCAGCCCACGGTGTTGGGCTTGGTCTTGGACTGCAGCGAGCGCTCCACCGGCAGGATGTCCTTGCTCTTCTGCGCGATGCGCACCTCGTCGCCCGGCTGCACCTGCGCGCTGGGCACGTCCACGGTGCGGCCGTTGACCTGCACGTGGCGGTGGCGGATGAGCTGGCGCGCCTCCTTGCGGCTGCTGCCGAAGCCCATGCGGTACACCACGTTGTCCAGGCGGCTCTCCAGCGCCACCAGCAGGTTCTCGCCGGTGATGCCGGTCTGGTGCGCGGCCTTCTCGAACAGGTTGCGGAAGGGGCGCTCGGCCACGCCGTAGATGCGCTTCACCTTCTGCTTCTCGCGCAGCTGGTGGGCGTACTCGCTGGCCTTCTTGCGGCGGCCGCCGCCGCTCTGGCCGTGCTGGCCGGGGGCGTACGGGCGGCGCTCCACGGGGCACTTCTCGGTGAAGCACTTGGTGCCCTTGAGGAACAGCTTCTGCCCCTCGCGGCGGCAGAGCTTGCAGACGGGTCCGGTGTAACGGGCCATTCTCGTTGAACCGTGTCGTTGTGAGTTTCGCTTCGGCGTCGTCCCCCCGACGGTCGCGAGGGTTTACGCCAGAACAGCAAAGTGCCCAGTGCCCAGGTTCAAGTGCCCAGTAACTGGATCCTGGAACCTGGAAACTTGACACTGTCCTTCTTACACGCGGCGCTTCTTGGGC